>CAZHFP010000075.1:0-12951 GCA_964531065.1 uncultured bacterium | reverse complement strand
TGGATCACGGGAGCCGAAAAGGCGGGGGTTTAACAAAAAGAAAAGCAGTTTGAACCACCAAGGTCACCAAGTGCACCAAGAAAGACCTGAAAAAGATTGGGTTCGAGCTATTCGACATTTCATCGCTGTTCTTGGTGAACTTGGTGACCTTGGTGGTGAAATGAATTTTGTTAGAGGTTTGTTGAAGTTTTCTTTAAAGGGATAGGAAATATGGACGCGGTTCAGGTTAAAAATTTATATCTCCAGGCTTTTCCTGATTGGGAAAAGACCGCGCTGGCCAAGGACCCCTTTTGGCTCCGGGAAACCCGGGAGAAGGCTTTGGCTCAATTCGCCGAGAATGGTTTCCCAACCTCGAAGGATGAGTTTTGGAAATACACGGATTTGGAACCTCTTTTTAAAATGCCCTTTGATCTGACGGGCGACCGGCAGCCGAAAGCCGCGGTCATGGCCGAACTGACTTCCTTGGGATTCGACATGGACCAGGCCCACCTGATGGTTTTCGTGAACGGCCATTTTTCCAAGGATCTTTCCCGCTTGAAAGAAACAACGGAAGACGTGAAGCCCCGGAGCCTTATCGAAAACCTGGCCAATGGCCCGCTCAAACGCTACTTCAGCCACATCCTGCCTTTTGAGAATCGTCCTTTCGTGGCGCTGAACTACGCTTACTTTACGGACGGGCTTTTCCTTCACGTTCCCAAGGGCAAGCGGTTGGAAAAAATTCTGCATGTGGTTTATCTGTCCACCAATTCAGGCCACTCGACCCAGTCCCATATCCGGAATTTAATCCTAATGGAAGAAGGGGCTGAGGCGACGGTGGTGGAGCATTTTTGGGGAAATAATTTGAAGCCCTATTTCACCAACTCGGTCACGAAGGTCTCACTGGCGAACGGAGCTTCCCTGGACCACACCAAAATCCAGCAGGAAAGCTCCTTGGCCTACCATATCGGGGTCCTGGCCGTTGATCAAAAAGAGAGTAGCCGGCTGGCCTCGAGGACTTTCTCCATGGGCGGGGCCCTGGGCCGCAACGAAGTGGAAACCTCGCTCTCCGAAAAGAGAGCCGAATGCCTCCTGGAAGGCCTTTACCTGGTGAAGGGAAAGCAGCACATGGATACACGGACCTTTATTGATCACTTCTCGCCTTCCTGCAACAGCCAGGAAACCTTTAAGGGCGTCCTGGACGGCGAATCCACCGCCATCTTTGACGGCCGCATCCTCGTCCGGGAAAACGCCCAGAAGACCGACGCGCGCCAATCGAATAAGAACCTTCAACTGTCCAAGGAGTCGAAAGTCTATTCCAAACCCCAGCTCCAAATTTACGCCGATGACGTCAAGTGCTCCCACGGATCGGCGACGGGACAGCTGGATGATCAGGCGATTTTTTATTTACAGTCCCGGGGCATCGGCCGGGCGGAAGCGAAGAAAACCTTGGTGAACGCCTTTGCCGGGGAGATGGTGGACCGGGTTTCGTCCTCCTACCTGAAAAATCCCCTGCGCCAGATGGTCAACGACTGGATGGGGGCGAAATCATGAAAACGAAGGCAAGACCCAAAAAAAACCAAAAGCCAACACGAAGCCGCGAAGCTGCGAAGAGAACCCTTGGCTTAAACGTTGAAAAGATTCGGAAGGATTTTCCGATCCTGAGGGAAAAGGTCCATGGCAAAGCTTTGGTTTACCTGGATAACGCCGCCACAACCCAAAAGCCCTTAGCCGTCATTGAAGCGCTCGACCAATATTACCGGGAATATAACTCTAATATTCACCGCGGCCTGCATCTTTTAAGCGAGAAGGCAACGGCCGTTTATGAAGCGGCTAGGATTAAGGCGCAAAAATTTCTGAACGCCGCCGACTCCAGGGAAATCATTTTTACCCGGGGAACCACCGAGGGCATCAACCTGGTGGCGCAAACTTGGGGCCGCCAAAACCTGATTGAGGGCGACGAGATCATCCTATCCGCCATGGAACATCACTCCAATATTGTTCCCTGGCAAATGTTGTGCGGCGAAAGAAAGACCGTCCTAAAGGTCATCCCTATCAATGACGCGGGTGAATTGATGATGGAAGAGCTTAAAAAACTCTTCACGTCCAAAACTAAGCTTTTAGCCCTGACCCATGTCTCAAACGCCCTAGGAACCGTGAATCCGCTGGCTGAGATTATTCAATTTGCCCATTCACGCGGGGTGAAGGTGCTGGTGGACGGAGCCCAAGCGGTGCCTCACTTGAAGGTGGACGTTCAGGCCTTGGACTGTGACTTCTACGTTTTTTCCGGCCATAAAATCTATGGCCCCACGGGGATCGGCGTTCTTTATGGCAAGTACAAACTGTTGGAAGAAATGCCTCCTTATCAAGGCGGGGGCGACATGATCGCTTCTGTTACCTTCGAGAAAACCCTTTTCAAAAAACCGCCCCATAAATTTGAGGCGGGAACGCCCCACATCGCCGGCGTCATCGGTCTGGGAGCGGCGCTGGATTACATGGATAAGATAGGATTGGAAAATATCGCGGCCCATGAGCATGACCTTTTGGTTTATGGCACGGCGAAACTTCAATCTATTCCTGGACTTGAGCTTATCGGCACGGCCCAACATAAGGCGGGGGTTTTATCTTTCACCTTGGGTGAGATTCATCCGCACGATATCGGAACCATTTTCGACCGGCAGGGAGTCGCCATCCGGGCGGGACACCATTGCGCCCAGCCGGTGATGGACCGCTTCCAAATCCCGGCTACCGCCCGGGCTTCCTTCGCGCTTTACAACACCCGGAGCGAAATTGACGCTTTGGCCAAAGCCATCCACAAAGTTCAGGAGGTATTCGCCTAATGTCCGAATACAGCGACCTCTACCAAGACCTTATCCTGGACCACCAGAAAAATCCCCGCAACTTCGGGGAGATGGAAGGCGCCAACCATCATGCCGACGGGTTTAATCCCCTCTGCGGCGACAAAATTTCCTTGAATCTCAAGGTGGATGAAAAGGGCGTGATTCAGGATATCCGCTTCAAGGGATCGGGCTGCGCCATCTCCAAGGCCTCCGCTTCCATGATGACGGTGGCCCTCAAGGGGAAAAAATCCGAGGAAGCGGAGAAAATATTCCACTCCTTCCACGATATGGTGATGGGAAAAGAAGGGGCCAAGCCGTCCGCGGACCTGGGGAAGCTTAAGGTGTTCGCGGGCGTCAAGGAATACCCGGCCCGGGTGAAGTGCGCCAGCCTGGCCTGGCACACCATGGAAGCCGCCTTGCATCAAAAAAACGCTGTCGTATCCACCGATGATGGAGTTGATCCATGAGCTACGATCTAGTCACTGTCCTGCGCGACGCCAAGGCCACCACCATTCCCTACGGCACGGAGACCATGGTTTTTAAGGATGAAAAGGTCTACTTGACCCAAACCCTGGGGGGAAGCTTTACCGTCCAGAGGGACAACGGACAATTGGTCCGGGTCGAGGGCAAGGACGCGGACGCGCTCGGTAAGGAAATTCCGGAAGAAGCGAAGGTTTTTAAGATTAATTATGACGACGCCGAACCGGTTGATGATAAAACCGTCGAGCAGAATGTCTGGACCCAGCTGAAGACCTGTTATGATCCGGAAATTCCCGTGGACATCGTGGAGCTGGGCCTTATTTACGGGTGCGTGATCAAGGCGATCCCTGAGGGCGGGAAGCGGGTAGAAGTTGTCATGACTTTAACGGCTCCCGGATGCGGCATGTCTGGGGTTTTGAAAACGGAAATCGAGCAGAAGTTAAGCCGGATCAAGGGCGTCCGGGAAGCTTTCGTGGAAGTCACCTTTGAACCGCCCTGGAACCAATCCCTCATGACGGAAGCCGCCAGGCTTCAATTGGGGATGATGTAAAATAATTTCCGGATGTTTTCGGAAACGGCTAAGGCGCGCCGATGTTGAGAGTTCCTTGTCGCATATTTTTTTCCGCTTTATTTTTACCGCTCGCGGCCGCGTCTTTGTCTTTTGGCTCCACCTCGGAGGGTACCATCCTCCGGGTGATTGACGGGGACAGCCTTTGGGTCAATGAGGGCGGAAACCGGGTCAACGTCCGGCTCATCGGCATTGACGCGCCTGAGGCGGAAGACAACCCCAAAGCGGAACAGGACGCTTCCGAGAACCATCAATCCCTGGCCAGCGTCATCGCCAGCGGAAAAGAAGCGGAAAACTATTTGAAAAACCTCGTCCATACCGGCGAGGTGATCACCCTGGTCACCGATGTCCAGACCAAGGACGCTTACGGCCGGCTATTGGCCTATGTTTATCTGTCCGATGGAAAGCTGCTGAATGAAAAAATTGTCCGGGCTGGTTTCGCGGTTCCCTTGGCGATCGCCCCTGACATTAAATATCGAAAAGAATTCGAATCCGCCTATGAATCGGCTTTGAAGGGTAAAAGAGGCCTTTGGTCGGCATTGGGCTCGAAGGGGCTGGTTTTGAAAAAACGCCGGGGCAAAAAATGGCGCTACCACTATTGGAGAAGGGCAAGGGCCACCCCCGTTCCCTGGCCCCAAACGGACGTGACGGATCAGAAGAACGTTTCCGATCAAAATGAGGACTCGGGCAAGACGGAACATTTCAAGTGAGCCGTTCCGGCGGCCCCTCCCGGTTTCAAGGGCTGGAAGAGGCTACATTTTGATAGGAACTGTTCCTGGTTGAATATAGAATGACTTCCGCTGAGAACCGTTTATCCGACCAGGGGATCCGCATGGCCGACTTCAAACTCAAATCACTTTCACAATTAATCCTCGTTAAATTCGCGGGCGTCGTTTTGGCCTGTATTTTTTTGTCTCTGGCTTCTTTATTCTTAAGTTACTGCTTCATTTCCGTCGCCAGCACGGTCAAGGGACAGGACGCGAAAGTCCTCGTGGTTTCCAGCCAATGGAAAAATCATCCTACCGCCTGCCGCTGGGGCGGGTTTTTCCAATTGACGGTCGAGATGGAAAAAAAGAAATATGAAAAAATTGTTTGTCTTTACCCGGCCTGGCCCGACCTGACTCAACCTTCCCCGGGCGACATCATCCGGGTTTGGCCGGTAAAACAGCCGGCGGTGGGAGCGGTGCCCATCGATAGCTGGGGCTGGATGATTGTGGGGACTTTACTGGTGGTGGGTTTTGTGCTGGTGGAGTTCGCCTTCCTCTCCTTGACCATCCGGTAGTTTTTCCATAGGTAAAACCATTTCATTGATTTCCTTAGCCTTTTAGCTTGCGAATGCCGCTTAAATCCCTTATTTTCATCAATCTAACCCCTTTTTTGTAACCGCAAGGCCGAGGGGAATTGTCATCACTCCCATGGGGAATCGTTATGGCGCTTTCGTTTCAAGAACTCATTTTAACCCTCGACCGCTATTGGAGCAGCCAGGGCTGCGTCATCCAACAGCCCTATGACATGGAAAAGGGCGCCGGTACTTTTAATCCCGCCACATTTTTCCGGGTGCTGGGCCCCGAACCCTATCACGTGGCTTATGTGGATCCTTGCCGCCGGCCCAAGGACGGGCGCTACGGCGAGAATCCCAACCGCATGCAGCATTACTATCAGTATCAAATCATCCTCAAACCCTCGCCGGACAACATGGTGGAGATGTACTTGGAAAGCTTGGAGCAGATCGGCATCCGCCAAGATGAGCACGATATCCGGTTCGTGGAAGACGATTGGGAGTCGCCCACTTTGGGAGCCTCAGGGCTGGGCTGGCAGGTCTGGATGGACGGCATCGAAATAACGCAGTTTACTTTTTTTCAAACGACCGGCGGACTGGAGTTAAAGCCGGTTTCCGGCGAAATCACTTTTGGTCTGGAACGCATCGCCACCGTCGTCCAGGGCGTCAACAGCGTTTGGGACCTCCACTACGGCGGCAAGAACATTACCTACCGGGATATTTTCCACCAGAACGAAAAGGCTTTTTCGGCTTTTAACTTTGAACACGCCAATACCAAAATGCTCTTGAGGCATTTCAAGGATTATGAGGGCGAAGTGAAGCGCCTGCTGGAGTTGAAGCTGGTAGGGCCGGCCTACGATTACGTCATCAAGGCGTCCCATACCTTTAACCTATTGGATGCCAGGGGGGCCATCTCGGTAGCCGAGCGGACCCATTTTATCGCCAGGGTCCGGGCCATGGCCCGGGGCGTGGCGGGGGCTTACGTGAAAGAGCGGGAAGAACTTGGTTTTCCGTTGATGAAGAAAAGTTAGGATTAGAAATGAGGAGTTAGGAATTTAAAGCCCAGCCGGCAATTCCTAATTTCGCAGTCCTAATTCCTAATTACTAATTTTGAGGGGCAGGGTTTTGGATCATTTAAACACACTTAAAGACGCGGTCT
Source organism: uncultured bacterium (assembly GCA_964531065.1). Lineage (GTDB taxonomy): Bacteria > Oederibacteriota > Muellerivitia > Muellerivitales > Muellerivitaceae > PALSA-1180. The sequence goes on along the minus strand of CAZHFP010000075.1, from coordinate 6,649 downwards.
TAGAGATTGGATGCGAAGAGCTTCCATCCTCCTATATACGCCCGGCCATGAACCAAATGGTGGCCGCGGCGGAAGCCTCCTTGCGCGACCACCGCATTACCTATCAACACCTTTACACCTATTACACGCCCCGCCGATTGGCTCTTTTTTTTAAAGGCCTTCCGGAAATGCAGCAGGATACGGCCAAGGAAGTGACGGGCCCCTTGGTGTCAATCGCCTTCGACGCGCATGGGCTTCCCACCCGGGCGGGGGAAGGTTTTGCCAAGGCCCAGGGTGTGTCCGCCGCCTCCTTAAAGCGGATGATGACTCCCAAGGGAGAAGTAGTTGTCGCCGTCAAAAAAGGCGGGGGCCGTTTAACCTCCGAGATCATGGCTGAAGTTTTTCCCGAAGTGATCAAGAAAATCCGTTTTCCCAAGGTACAGCGCTGGGGCAACGGGGACTTTCTTTTCGCCCGCCCTATCCGCTGGATCTGCTCGGTCTTCTCACGCTCGGTGATTCCTTTTGAGATCGCCGGCCTTTACAGCAGCCGCGAAACCTACGGGCTAAGATCCTTGAAACAGGGGCCCTTGGACATCGTGGAAGCGGGGGATTACTTGGAGGTTTTACGCCAAGCGGGAGTCATCGCCGATCCGGATGAGCGCCGGAACCTGATCTGGAACAAGGTCCAACAATCGGCTTCGGAAAAGGGCGCTCAGGTACAGGCAGACGCTGAACTTTTGGATGACGTCAATAACCTGGTGGAGTCCCCGGATGTGATCATGGGATCTTTTGATCCCAAATATCTTGAGCTGCCTGACCGCGTCATCGTGACGGCCATGAGGGAACATCAGAAATATTTCGCGGCTCGGGACCAAAATTTCAACCTTCTGTCTAATTTCGTCGGTGTGATCAATGGGACGCCCCGGGACAAAAGCGTGGTCGTCCGGGCGAATGAGGGGGTCCTCAAGGCCCGCCTGGAGGACGCCAAATTTTTTGTGGCGGAAGACATGAAAATTCCTCTGGAAAATTGGGCGGAAAAACTTTCCGGCATCACCTGGCTGGAAGGCATGGGGACCATGGCGGACAAGTCCCAGCGCCTGGGCAAACTGGTCAAAAAAATCTCCAGCCTCTGCGGACTTTCCAAAGACGCGGCCAAGGCCGCCGAGGAAGCCGCGCTTTTGTGCAAGGCGGATTTGGCCACCAATATCATCCGGGAAAAAGAATTCAACAGCCTGCAGGGGTACATGGGCGGGGTTTACGCCGGGAACCAGGGAAAATCCGACGAGGTCGCTAAAGCCATGATGGGACATTACCATCCCCGGTTTTCGGGAGACAGCCTGCCCTTGACGATGGAAGGGGCGGTCCTCAGCATCGCCGACAAATTGGATACCATTACCGGTTGCTTCCGCGCGAAAATTATTCCCACCGGCTCCCAGGATCCCTTCGCCCTCCGGCGCCAGGCTTTGGGAATATTACAAATTCTATTGGCGAATAAATTCGCCGTGTCCCTCGAGGATTTGGTCAAGGCGTCCCAATCACTGCACAAGGGAAAGGCCGGCCCTAAGGAAAAGGAAGAGGTTTTGGAATTCCTCAAAGGCAGGCTCCAGTCCGTTTTGGAGTCCAAGAACATCCCCTACGATGTGGTCAACGCCGTCGCCGCGACCGAAGCGCCTTCCTTCCTTGATCTGATTGAGAAAGCCCAGACGGTGAACCGTTTCAAGATGGACAAAGATTTCGTGGAATTGTCCACCGCCGCGGGCCGGGTTCTGCGTATTCTTCCCGAAAAGAAACTGACGGTGAAATTGTCCCACGCGCTCCTGAAACTTCAGGAGGAAAAGGATCTTTTGAAGGCGGTTGAAATGGTCGAAAAGGCCGTGGCCATCTCCATGGAAAAAAGAGATTACGTGGATGTCCGGCAGGAATTACAGGCCTTGGTGAAGCCCATTCACGGCTTCTTCGAGCGGATCATGGTGATGGACAAAAACGTGAAGTTGAAAAATAACCGGTTGGTCCTGCTCCAAAGGACGGCGGCGGTGGTGTTGGCGCTTTGTGACTTTCGAAAGCTGGTTTACGCCTCGGAAAATTCCCCGCGGTCGAATTGACGCCGGCCGCTTTGAAATCGCCTTAAATCTTTGAATTTTCTCGATGGACCCCCCCTTTTATTTCTCACCGGTTTTATTGCAAACAAAAGGCGGTTTGCTACAATAAGGCCCCTTTGAACGACCGTCATCCGCTGTTCGTCGTTCGTCGTCCGCAAAAAAATATCGTTTATTCATCTAATGGTTTTTTGAAGGTTTTGTAGGGGCGGCATTTATGACGCCCTGGGCTCGATGAATCGAGCCCCTACGTAAAGCAAAAAAAGCCGTGTTTTAAATCCCAGGAGGAATCACATGCCGAAAGCCGCCAAGAAAAAATCTTCAAAATCCGCCGGAAGCTCTAAAACCACGAAGTTCGTTTACTTCTTTGGGAACGGCAAGGCCGAAGGCCACGGAACCATGAAGGACGTGCTGGGCGGCAAGGGCGCCGGGCTCGCCGAAATGACCAATGCGGGCGTGCCCGTTCCACCGGGTTTCACCATTTGCACCGAGACCTGCCGTATTTATTATGAAAGCGGCAAAAAGATTCCGGCCGCGATTGAAAAAGAAATGGAAGCCCACTTGTCCCGCCTGGAAAAATCCCTGGGAAAGAAGTTTGGGAACCGCAACAATCCTCTGTTGGTCTCGGTCCGCTCCGGCGCCAAGTTTTCGATGCCCGGCATGATGGACACCATTCTCAACTTGGGACTCAACGACGATACCGTGAAGGGCCTGATCGCCTCCACTAACAACGAGCGCTTCGCTTACGACAGCTACCGCCGCTTCATTCAAATGTACGGCAATGTGGTCATGGAAATGGGCAAGGAAGTTTTTGAGCACACCATTGGACGCATGAAGGACGATAAGGGCGTAAAACTCGATACCGACTTGTCCGCTTCGGACTTGAAGGAAATGGTTGAGAAGTTCAAAAGCCTTATCAAAGAAAAAACCGGAAAGGCCTTCCCGCAGGATGTCATGGATCAATTGCGCGGAGCCCGCGACGCCGTGTTCCGCTCCTGGATGAACGACCGCGCTATCTATTACCGCAAGCAAAACGACATTCCCGCCAGCATCGGGACCGCGGTCAACGTGCAGTCCATGGTGTTCGGCAATATGGGCGATGATTCGGGCACGGGCGTGGGGTTCACCCGCAATCCAGCCACCGGCGAGAAAAAATTCTACGGCGAGTATCTCTTGAATGCCCAGGGAGAAGACGTAGTGGCGGGCGTCCGCACGCCGCTTCCCATCGCGAACCTGGAAAAGGACATGCCGAAAGTTTACAAACAGCTTTATGACACAACCAAAAAATTAGAAAAGCATTACCGGGACATCCAGGATTTTGAGTTCACCATTGAGAAGGGTAAGCTCTTCATGCTCCAAACCCGCACGGGCAAGCGCACGGCGGCGGCGGCGGTGAAGATCGCCATCGACCTGGTGGGCGAGAAGCTGATCACCAAGGAAGAAGCCCTGCTCCGCGTGGAGCCGATCCAATTGGATCAGCTGCTTCACCCGGTGTTTGATCCGAAAGCCAAAAAAGACGTTATTACCAAGGGGCTGCCGGCTTCGCCCGGAGCCGCCACAGGCCAGGCGGTTTTCACCGCCGATGTGGCCGTGGAATGGAAAGAAGCAGGAAAGAAAGTCATCCTCGTCCGCTTGGAAACATCCCCTGACGACATTCACGGTATGGACGCGGCGGAAGGTATCTTGACCGCCCGCGGCGGGATGACCTCCCACGCCGCCGTGGTTGCCCGCGGAATGGGTAAAACCTGCGTGGCCGGCTGCGAGACCATTAAGGTCGACGAGCATGGACGGAAATTCAGCGTCGGAAGCGTTACCGTCAAAGAAGGCGATTGGATTTCCTTGAACGGCTCCACCGGTGAAGTCATCAACGGCAAGGTACAGACGATGGACGCGGAACTGTCCGGAGATTTCTCGACCCTCATGAGCTGGGCGGACAAGGTCCGCACCTTGAACGTGCGCGCTAACGCGGATATTCCGCGCGACGCCAAAGTTGCCCGTGAGTTCGGCGCTGAAGGCATCGGCCTGTGCCGCACCGAGCACATGTTTTTCGCTGAAGACCGTCTGCCTCACATGCAGGCCATGATCTTGGCCACCGATGAGGGTTCCCGCCGGGAGGCTTTAAAGAAACTTCTGCCCATGCAAAAATCCGATTTCCTGGGGCTCTTCGAGGCTATGGACGGATTTCCGGTTACCATCCGCTTCCTGGATCCGCCCCTCCATGAGTTCCTTCCGAAAAGGGAAGAGCTGATGGTCGAGGTCGCCAAGATGGAAGCTTCGGGAAAAACCACGACCTCCAACGATATGATTAAGAAAGCCCTGGAATTGGTCAAGGACGGCGGATCGGACCTCGACAAGGCCAAGAAACTCCTGCAGCGCGTCGAGGAACTGCATGAATTCAATCCCATGCTGGGCCACCGCGGGTGCCGTTTGGGAATCACTTATCCCGAGATCACCGAGATGCAGACCGAGGCTGTTATTGAGGCCGCCTGCGAACTCGCGAAGCGGGGCAAGAAAATTATTCCCGAAATCATGATCCCCTTAGTTGGGGATGTGGCCGAATTGAAAAATCAAAAGGCCATCGTGATCAAGAAGACCGAAGAAGTGATCAAAAAACACGGCGTGAAGCTGGAATACATGATCGGGACGATGATTGAATTGCCCCGCGCGGCCGTCACGGCGGACAAGATCGCCCAAGAAGCGGACTTCTTCAGCTTTGGGACCAACGACTTGACCCAGACCACCTTTGGATTTTCCCGGGACGATACGGCGAAGATTATCCGCTACTATCAGGACAACGGCATTTACGAAAAAGATCCCTTCCAAGTTTTGGACCGTAACGGCGTGGGTCAACTGCTTCAGATGGGCGTGGCCAAGGGCCGTTCGGTGAAACCCAAACTCAAAGTCGGGATTTGCGGGGAGCATGGCGGAGACCCGAATTCGGTGGAGTTCTGCCATATCTCGGGGCTCAACTATGTTTCTTGCTCGCCATACCGGGTGCCTATCGCCCGTTTAGCCGCGGCTCAGGCCGCCCTGAAGAACTCTAAAAAGGGCGCAAAAGAATACTCGTCTAAGTAGAACGGGGAAGAGGGGGTGGAGTTATCCACCCCCTTTTTTTGTTCTTTCCCATGGCTTTAACGTTTATCAACAAGGGACTTTAAGAAATCGTTTCTCGTTTCCGTCATAAACTTTTGTGTTATAGTAACGGGGCTTTCCAGGGTTTTTGACGATTGCCTTTCAGAAAATACCTTATCGGGGTCGCGAACCTGTTATGAAACAATTGAAAGTTATCATTTTTATCCTATCCATCCTGCCGGCTTCCTCGATTTTCGCTTCCACCAATATTTCCACTATCAATAGCGACGCCGATTGGTTTCAAAACGGCAGTCCTTACATCATTCAAACCAAAGTCGTCATCCCCAAGGGAGTCACCCTTCATGTTAACTCGGGGGTCCAAGTCATTTTCCAGGGAGCTTCCGCACTAGAAGTGGATGGAACCTTGATCGTGGAAGGCTCGGCCGCGGCGCCCGCTGTTTTCAACATGATCGAGGGCGGCTTGCAAAGCGAGCTTTTCATCAACGGCGGAGAATCGAATATCACCAACGCGAAGATTGAGAGCGGGGTTTTTCTGGCCAAGGACGCCAAGCTGACCATGGAAGGGACCGAAGTCACCAAGGGAAGCGGGGTTTATCTTCAAGGCTCGACGACCGCCCGGCTGAAAAATAATAAAATTTATGGAAACGCCACCGGTGTGGTGCTGGACGGCCAGGTGATTGCCACCCTGACGTTTAATACCCTGGTTCAGAATACCTACGGTCTGGTCCTCAAAGGCTATTCGGATTTAGTTTTCACCAATAACAGCGTCCACGACAATCAACGCGAAGTGGTCAACAACACTCCGGCGGTAAAGTTGGGCGGCAACTATTGGGGTTCGGAAAGCGCTGAGTCGGTCCAACCCCGGATTCAAGGTTCGGTTAGTCTGGCTCCCTTGCGGAGCCTGAAGGATATCCTCCGGGTCTACGTGAGAACCCAGCTTCCGGTGATTACCGGAAAGATGTCCGCGGCTTTGGCGGCGAAGGAAAGGCGCGAGGAAAAAGAACAAGCCCTTGCCCTGAAGAATTTCAAGAAAGAACAAGCCGCGGCTTCGCGGCCGGCGGCGGCTCCGGCCGCCGAGGCGCCGGTGGCGGAGGCTTCCGTTGAGAAAGCCGCGCCGGCGGAACAAGCGGCGCCCGCTGTGGAAGAAGCTCCCGCGGAGGTTGAAACCGCCGGTCACGCGTCAAAAATCATTACCGTGAAATCCCTTCCGCCCGCGCCCCATCGGTTAAAACCCTTGGCGAATTTGCCGCCTGCCCAGGAACCGGGCGCGACTCAGGACATTTCCATTTCCGCTCCCGTCGCGGAGTCTCAGCCGGCCGGTTCCTTAAATCCTCCAGCCGTGCCGGAAACTCCGGCCGCCCCCGCCGCTTCAACGGGAGCCGCCGTTCCAGCCGTACCCGACGTCGATCTCATGCCGCCGCCCGGTCTCGAGTCGGCTTCTCCGGCTTCTTCCACCGCTGAGACGGTTCCGCCCCCTCCGG
>CAZHFP010000074.1:0-12971 GCA_964531065.1 uncultured bacterium | reverse complement strand
ATGGCGACCGCGGCCTGGTTGGCGAAGGCCGAGAGGAAATACATATCTTCTTCGTTAAAGGTATTGGTTCCTTCAGCTTTATCCACATAGATAACGCCGACGATATTTTCTCTTTCCCAAATAGGCACGCAAATGACCGAGGCCAGGGGCAGGGCTTTTAAGCTGTCGCGGTTGGCGAAACGGACGTCGTGGACCGCGTCCAGTACCAGAACCGGAACCCTTTCTTTCAATACCGTATCGACAATCGTTTGGCTGTAAGGCGCCCCCGCTTCAGCGGGTGTCAAGGCATGGGTGGCTACCGGCTTTAATTCGCCTGTTTTTTCCTTCAAGAGAAGAAATCCACGGTTGGCCTGCATCACTTTAATGGCCATGGCCATGATGATATTCAGCAGGGTTTTCAGTTCGAGGACGGAGTTGACGATATTGCCGACTTCATAAAGCGTCAGAAGCTTCTTGTGGGCCAGCTCGTCGATTTTGGGGGTCTTAGAATCCACCGCGTCTTTCGAGACTTCCACCGCGAAACGCAGGCGGGTTCCACCCAAGGAAATCACATCCTGATTGCGCAAGGGACTCTCCGTCACCCGCGCCCCGTTGAGGAAGGTTCCATTCGTGCTTCCCAGATCCCGAAGATTAATCCCTCCCATTCCTAAAATAATTTGGCAATGTTGGCGGGAAACAAGCGGATCTGTAATCATCACTTCACAGGTGTTCGAACGTCCCATGGTGGTGGTGGGACGGGCGATCTTGAAGATATGGCCCTGTTCAGGTCCGGCCAGAACCGTAATGGTAATCTGAGGCTTCCCCAGGGATTTTGGCGGTGTTAAGACGATACGGCCGGGAACCGCCGGTTCAGGAGTTGAGGTTGTGCTCATCGCTCGCTCATTTCCAAGCAACGGCTATTCACCACAGAGTGAACAGAGTTACACAGAGTAAGTCCAAATATTTCTTTGAATCCAAAATCTTGAAATGGTTTTAGGTTCACTCTGCGTAACTCCGTGTAACTCTGTGGTTCAACCGGTTCTTCCTTACTTTTTCAAGGCGTAAACAAGTACGCTGCAGTTGGCGATATCGGTGACGTAAAGGCTGTTTTCCGCGTCCACGAAGACGCCGTAATACTTGGGGGCGATCTTGTAATTGCCCGAAGGCATACCGAACTCGGTTAAATAATACCCCTCCGGGTCAAAAACTTGAATACGAACATCGCGGTCGGTCACGAAAATATTGCGTTTCGAGTCAACGGCCACGCCCACCGGCGCCTGGAACTCGCCCCGGCCCGTGCCTCTTTTTCCGAATTTATTCTTGAAAACACCCCGGTGGGTGAATATTTGAACCCGGTAGTTTTTCTCGTCCACCACGAGCAAGTTCGACGCGTTGTCGATGGCGATCCCCGCGGGATTGTTAAACTCGCCTAACCGGGCCCCTTGAATTCCAAATTTGTTCACGACCTTGCCGGCGGGGTTGAAGACCCGGATCCGGTGGTTGCCCGTGTCGGAAACGTAAATATTATCTTTATCATCCAGCACAATGGCCTGGGGATGGAAAAAGCCTCCGCTGCCGATCTCGATCTTGCCGGAAGTGGGGGAAGCCGGCTCGCCGAACTTCGCGATCACCTGTCCGTTTTTCGCGATGATCTGGACGTTGCAGGTCTTAGCATCGAGTACCACCAGGTTCCCTCCCTGGTCCACCACGATGGAAACAGGCATCAGGAATGAAACCTCCCGAGGATCGGTGACATTGTCCTTGCCAAACTTGCCTACGGTGTAAAGATATTTTCCCTCAGGGTCAAAAACCTGAACGTTGCACTTCAGTGAATCGCAGACATAAATTCTTTTTTGCGAATCCACCGCCACGGAAACAGGCGAGATAAAATTCCCCTCCTCTTTTCCTCTCGTTCCGATGGTGCGGATCAGTTTGTAGTGGTAGCCCTGATATCGGAGAGTGTTGATGTCCCCCACTTCCTTCACCATCTGTTTTTTCGCCTCTTCCTGGATAATGGTGTGGGTTAAAATTTCCTCAGTCTTGGCGCCCGTTCCCACCATGGCCGAAAGAATTTTGGGGTCGAGCTTTTCCAGATCGCTTTTCATCTCCGCGGCAGACTGATAACGTTTCGATATTTCTTTTTGAAGGGCCTTCATGATGATGGCTTCCAGTTCCTTGGGAACCCCGGGGTTGATTTTGTGCGGCTCAGGAACTTCGTCTTTCAAAATCTTGTTCAGCACCACCATCGGCACTTCGTCGTAAAATGGAAGTTTTCCCGTCACCATCTCGTAAAGAATGACCCCGATGGAGTAAACATCCGAAGCTTTCGCGGGATGCCCCAGCACCTGTTCCTTCGCCATGTAATAGAGGGTGCCGCCAATGGTGGCCCCGCTCTTCCCTGCCTGGATCATGGCGGTGCCAAAATCCGTGATCTTGGCTTTTCGTTCGCTGGTCAAAAGAATATTGCCCGGTTTCAAGTCGCGGTGGATGACGTTTTTTTCGTGGGCGTATTGAAGGGCGCCCAGGATTTGAATCACGATATCAACCGCCTCTTTGTAAGAGAGGGGTGTTTCCTGAATCAGCTGGGCCAGGTTTTTCCCGTCCACATATTCCATCACCATAAAAAATATGTTTTCGGCCTTGTCGACGGTGAGAATTTGAACGATGTTGGGATGGTCCAGCGACGCGAGAAGTTTGGGTTCGGCGATGAGGGTGGTAAATTCTTCTTTTTGGTTATGCGGAATTTTAATGGCGACTTTTTTGCCGATCCAAGTGTCCTCGGCCAGCCATACGGTGCCAAAGGTGCCGCTGCCTTTGATTTCGAGGAGTTTGTATTTGTCGATGTTGCCTTGAAGCATCCAGCCCCCTCGAAAAGTGTCGGTGGGGGCCTATTTTATCAAAGCTTTTCCTGCCTGTAACTAGTAACTAAACCGCCTATTACCGTCACTCCCTCGTTGTTAAGCAGCCTTATTTTCCAGTCCAGGCCTCCGCCATAGCCGCCCAACCGGTTGGCCCCGGCGACAACCCGGTGGCAGGGAATCAAAACAGAGACCGGGTTGCGGGTCAGGGCTTGGCCTGCGGCCCGGAACCCCCTGGGCGATCCGGCCTTGCGGGCGACCCAGCCGTAGCTCCGGGTCTGGCCCCAGGGAATTTCGCAGGTCGCCTTGAGGATTTTTTGCTGGAACAAAGTTAAAAAGAAAATATCGAACCGGTTGAAACGAAAGGGTTTTCCAAGCAGGGCCAGCCGCACCAGCCTTTGAATATTCCGAGGAACCTTTTTCCGCTTCCCTTTCCAAAAATCAACGGAGAGCGGCGGCAAATATTCCTGAATCTTCCGCAAAGCCATTGCTTCTTTTTTTTGCGGCAGTACCAAGGCGGAAAGCCCCAGGGACGTCCAAGCCGCCGCGCACCATCCGCTGCCAGCTTGAAACAAACCCCAGTCAGCCCTCTTCTCCCAATCTTTTTTACTTAACATTATTACCACCCCGCCTCAAAACCCAATCAAATCCCGAAAGTTTCAAAAACTTGGCGCACCCCAGATAAACAATCCCACCCAAAAGCACGGGAATCAAAAAGTTAAAAAGCCTGGCGCCAGGGAGGGAAAGTGTTTCGAGCCCTTGTAAGCTGGCCCAAGTCGCCAGACTCATGGCCGAAACAGCCAAAATAATTTTGCTCGTTTCCTTCAACAAGAATTCCCAATGAAGCTCCACTTTTAATTTTTTAAGCCCCCGCAAAAGTAGAACCAAATTGATCAGCGACCCAAGACTGGAGGCCAGGGCCAACCCCCAAAATCGGGCGTGAGAATCGGGAACGCACAAAAAGGCGGTAAGGTTCAACCCGATATTGGCTCCCATGGAAACCAAGGAAACGAACAAGGGTTTTCGCGCTTCCCTCCGGGCGTAATAGGCCGGGAGAAGGATCTTCACTCCCGTATAACCCACCAGTCCCAAAGCGTAAAGCATGGTGGCCTCTGCGGCGGCCTGGGTGGCCTCGGGAGAAAACCGCCCGTACTCGAAGGCCAACCGGCAGGCCGGTTTGGCCACAATCCAAATTCCCGCCGTGCAGGGGATCATGAGAAACAAACAAGCGGACAGGGCCCGGCTCAAGGTTCCGGAAAATTCTTTTAACTTCCCCGCGTTGGACTGCCGGGACAAAAGCGGAAAGGTCACTGTGGCGATGGAAACACCCAGGATGCCGAAGGGCAATTGGAAAAGCCGGTTGCCGTAATAAAGGTAGGAGACATAGCCCACTGTGAGGAATGAAGCGAAAAACTGGTTAATCAAAAGATTCACTTGAAGGACTGACGAACTGATCACCGCGGGCCCCATAAGCTTCAGCATTTCCTTAACCCCCGGGTGGTTCGGAGGCCAGGACCAACCCACCCGGGCGCCCGCTTTCCAGGCCGAGGGAACTTGGGAAAGCCATTGCAGGAGCATCCCGAAGGTCATCGCGATGGACCAAAGCTGGACATTGCGGATTTCGTCTTGAGGACTGCCGCTGGGCCAGAATTTAAGCAGGGCCAGTCCCATTCCAATCTGGGTGAGGTTCATGAAAACCGGCGCGAAGGCCGGCGCCGTGAATTTGTGCATGGAATTCAAAGAGCCCATCCAAAGGGCGGCAAAGGAGACAAACACTAGGACAGGAAAAAGAATACGGGTCAATTGGACCGTCAAATTAAATTTAGCTTCATCCCCCAGAAATCCGTGGGCGATCATTCCCACCACCTGCGGCGCGAAAAAAATCCCCAGCGCGGTGAGTCCCCCCGTCACCAGGCAAAGGAGGCTAAAAACTTGGGACATTAATTCCCAAGCGTCTTTTCGATTTTGTTTTTCCAGCCGGGCGGTCAGGGCGGGCACGAAGGCGTTGGAAAGGGCGCCCTCCGCGAACAGGTCCCGTAGAAGGCTGGGGATGCGGATCGCCATGAAGTAGGAATCGGAAATCCATCCCGCTCCAAACAGGGCGGCGTTCAAACTGTCCCGAAGGTAGCCCGTGACCCGGCTTACGGAGGTCGCGGCGGTCACTAAACGGAAATGCCGGCCGAGACGGTGGTCCGCCTCCTTCGACGTGATTTTGGGCCGATTCCGGGCGGGGGTCATGATTGACAGTCCCCTTCGGTTCGTTTACGATATGCCTCCGTTTCGGCTCCGGAAGGATTCCGGGAAGCCGCTCCCCTCTTTAGCGTCAACCGGGGATTACCAAATCTGGAGGATTCATGCCGATTATCAAGTCGTCGATTAAGGATGTCCGCCGCACCAAGCGCCGTACCTTGCGCAATAGCGCCGAGAAGAACAAGATCCGCACGGCGATGAAGGCCGTCCGCGCCTCGAAAACCGCCGAGGAAGCCGCGAAGAACCTGAAAACCGTCATGCACGTGATGGACAAGGCCTATTCCCACGGGATCCTCAAGCGCAACACCGCTTCCCGCAACGTGGCCCGCCTGTCGGCCTTCGTTCACAAGAAGTTCATCAAGAAGTAGCCTCATCGGATGGCCGCTTTAGCCGCGGCCATCCGGTTTTTTCCCCACTTTAAAATCCACCATTCCAAAGATACCGCCGGAACGTTTTTCCCCAGCCTTCCCGTCACGACCCCCGCTTGAAGATGAATTAAATCCAACAGAGCTTCTTTAAGCTCCGCCGCGGTAAATTGGGACGATTGGTCCCAAACCATTTTAAGCCGGTAGGGATTCAATCCCAATTTTTCCGCCACCAGCTGCTGGTTCCATCCCCTGGCCCGCCCTTGGGCAATCATGAGCAATTCCCTTATCCGCATGTAAAGGAGAATCACCGTTCCCGCGTCCACGCCGTCCTGAAGGCGGCCGAGCATCGTCAAGGCCTTTTCCGTCTGCCTCATTCCAACGGCATCAATAAAGGGAAATATTTCCGATTCAAACCCCGGCACCGGCAGGTTCTTAACTTCTTCCAGGGTGGCCGATTTACGGGGATAGACGTAGAGTGACAATTGCTCCAGTGCCCTTTGGAGGTAGGACATGTCGGACCCAATTTTCTGGACTAAAAGCTGGGCACCGTCATCCTTCAAGCTCAGGCCCTTGGCCTGCGCCTGGTCCTTCAACCAGGGGATCATTTTCCAATCGGGAATATCCGAACATTGAACCGCCCAACCCACCGCCTCAATGGCCGTGACCTTCGCCGACTTTTTCATGCCCGGTGCCAGGAAAACCAGGCAGGAGTCGGGATTGGGATTCTTGTTATATTCCTTTAATTGCTTGAGAGGCTCATCCGAACGTCCGCCGATGGATTTTTCCGCGTGTTTCAAGACCAAGAGCTGGGCCGAGGAAAAAAGCGAGGTGGTTTGGGCCGCCGAGAGGAGGTCAGCCAGGGTTCCTTCACCACCCTCAAAAATCTGGATCGTTCCGCCGGGCTTGGCCTTCCGGAAGTTGTCCTTGAGCAATTGAAAGCCCTCGGAGATGACCCCTTCCGATTCCCCGAATAATAGGACCAGCCGGGGTTCTTCCCCTTTTTTCAACCGGGTTAAAAAATCGTCGAAGTACATCCGAACTCCAGGGTCCAGGGATCAGGTGCTAGGCACTAGGTTAGGCTTACAGCGAAGATAAATTCTTCATAACTTTTTCAGTCCCCGCTTCGAAAAAAAGGGACCGTGGATTGCAACAGCTTTACTTGTCCCTGACGCCTGAAACCTGACCCCTGCCTTTATTGGATGCTGTTGGGAACCGGCAGGATCGGGGCGTGGAAAACCGGGGTGCTCATCGGCATCGAAAGAGGCTGGGAAGTTCGAGGCACCACGGTAGCGATAGCCGGGGGCGCCTTCGTTTCCTCCGGCTTGATATAAAAGAAAGTTATTCCCACCAATTGTCCGTCCACCGTCAAATGAACCGTATAGAGACCCACGTCCCTGGGCATGCCTGTTTGTCCGTATTCGGGGTGGAGGTGGTCCAACCCGATGGTGGCGTTCACCATAAACCACTGGTAGGTCTCGTTTTGAATGGTCAGCAGCCGGTCCACGAACCCAACCCGAAACTCTTGGTCGTATTTGGCGATCTTGAGATTGGAAGGCGAGTACCATTCTACCGTCGCCGTGTGGATCCGGCTGGAAGGCTTGATGAGGAAATAGGCGAAATAGGAAACCTGTGTGTTCTTATTTTGATAAAAGAAATTAACGCTATCCACCGGGTATTGGTTCAGGATCTTGGTACAGGTGGTTAAATGGCTGACGATAATGTCCTGGTCCCCGCCCGCGGGGACGGGGTTATCCACGGGTGGAGCGTCTTTCACGGTCGAACCGGTTTTTTCAGGCGTATTTTTCGGAACTCCTCCGTTAATCCACTCCAAATCCGCCGTGGCCGCTCCGGCCAAAAGAAATAAACAGGCCGCCGCGGCAATTTTGAGTTTTGAATTTTGAGTTTTGAATTTCATTTTTGATGCCTTTTCTTACGTTTGGCTGACGACGGATAACGGACAACGGACGACATCGGCCTTAAAATCCTTCGAGCACCCTTCGAGCGATCGACCTTCCCATGTCCTCTCCCAATCGGGCGATGGCTTGGTCTTTTGTTTCGGTGATGGCCCCGGCGTAATTCGGGGTGTTGTAAAAGACGCTATGGGTCCGGTCCGCGTCCTCCGAAAAGGTTCTTTTTTCGTGTTGATCGACCGAAGCCAAATCATAAACGATGGACAAACGGTATTGAAGAACCACATTGGTTTTGGGATCGTAAAACATGGGTTCCTCAATGTATTTTCGGATCACACAGCGAACGACCATGTCGGACTTTTCGGGATCCTCAATCGGCAGACGCCCGTCCAATTGAAAGGCCCGGATAGTGCTTTGCGTTAAGATGGTTTCCAGGCCGAAATAACTGGTCTGGTTTTTGAAAACCTCAACACCAACGTTTTGGATATAGGACGGCACGATCAGCGGCGCCGGCCTGCAGCCGGCCAATCCGAAAATCGAAACCAATATCACCACGGAGATACGGAGACACGGAGAAAGAAACGACTTCAATTTATCCTGGTTAAATCTTTTTTCCGTACTCTGCCTCTGTGACTCTGTGGTAAAAATCATTTTCGTCTTTCTCCGTGTTCTCCGTAGCTCCGTGGTAAATGTTTTATGATTGTTTAATGATGAAGTTCGCCAGCTTGTCTTGTACCCAAATCACCTTTTGAATCTGCTCCGATGGAATGAGCTTTGCCATTTTCTCATCGGTCCTGGCCAGTTCTCGGATGGCGGCCTCGTCCAACCCAACGGGTATCGTGAGCCTTGTCCTAACCTTTCCGTTGACTTGGACGGCGATTTCCACCACATCGGCCTTGAGCAGGGCCGGATCATGGTTCGGCCAGCCGGCGTTTAAAAGATTGCCCCCGCCCCCCAAGCGGCTCCACATCTCTTCCGCGATATGGGGGCTGAAGGGACCCAAGAGTTTAACCAGCGCTTCCATCGCTTCCTTTAGAATCGGCGTTTTGGCGCCGGGGGCGTCCTTGTAATCATACAACAGGTTGATCAATTCCATCTTCGCGCTGATGGCGGTGTTGAATTTGAACCCGCCCGTCATGTCCTGGGTCACCTTTTGAATGGTTTGGTGGGTTTTGCGGCGGACGTCCTTGTCCATCTCCGTTTCGGCCTTCGGCTCCCCGCCCGCGTTAAAATCAGGCCTTTCCAACAGCTCCTGAAAAAGTTTCCAAACCCGGTTGAGAAATCGGAAGGCTCCTTCCACGGCCCGGTCGTCCCATTCCGCGTCCCGTTCCGGCGGGGCGATAAAGAGGGTGTAGAGGCGGAAGGTGTCCGACCCATATTTTTGGATCAATTCATCCGGTTGGACCGAGTTGCCCTTGCTCTTGGACATCTTGATCCCGCCCTTGGTGATCATGCCCTGAGTAAAGAGCCGTTTGAAAGGCTCGTCAAAATTGATGACCCCCAAATCCTTGAGAACCTTCGTCACGAAACGGGAATAAAGAAGGTGGAGGATTGCGTGTTCCACCCCGCCGATATATTGATCCACCGGCAGCCACTCATTGGCGGTCTTGGTATCAAAAGCCGCCTGGTCGTTTCGGGGTGAAACATAGCGGAGGAAATACCAACTGGAATCCACGAAGGTATCCATGGTATCGGTTTCCCTTTTCGCGGCCGACCCGCACTTCGGGCATTTCGTGTTGACGAAAGAGTCAATGGACTTGAGCGGGGATTCGCCTGTGGGTTTGAACTCAACCGCCCTTGGCAGGGTGACGGGCAGGTCTTTTTCCGGAACCGGAACCCAACCGCATTTTTCGCAATTGATCATGGGGATGGGGGCGCCCCAATAGCGCTGGCGGGAAATAAGCCAATCCCGTAAACGGAAGGTGACGGCTTTCTTCCCCACTTTTTTCTCGTCCAGCCATTGGTGGATTTTGGCCTTGGCATCCTCCACCGTCAGGCCGTTTAAAAAATCCGAATGAACGAGGGTTCCGTCTTCTGTATAGGCTTCGGTGAGGGCATCGTCCGCCCCGCCGCCCGGGGCTTGGATAACCCGGACGACTGGGATACTGTATTTTTGGGCGAATTCAAAATCCCGCGTGTCATGGGCCGGCACAGCCATGATGGCACCAGTGCCGTAATTCATCAAAACATAATTGGCCATATAAACCGGGATGCTCTTTCCGTTCACCGGATTGACGGCTTTGAGCCCCGTATCCATTCCCAGTTTTTCCGCCCCTTCCCCAGTGCGGTCAACGGCGCTTTGTTTTTTAATTTTTTCAACAAAGCTTTTAACTTCCGCTTCTTTGGAACTTCCCTTCACCATCGAGAGAATCAGGGGATGTTCGGGCGCCAGCACCATGTAGGTAGCGCCGAAGAGGGTGTCCGGGCGGGTGGTAAAGACCCGGATGGAAGCGTCCTTCCCGTCCAATTTAAAATCAACCTCGGCCCCCTCGCTGCGGCCGATCCAGTTTTTTTGCATGGTCTTGACCCGGTCCGGCCAATTGTCCAAACGGTCGATATCCGACAAAAGGCGGTCGGCATAGTCGGTGATCTTGAAAAACCACTGTTCTAGGTCCTTTTGTTCCACCACTGAGTCGCAGCGCTCGCAGCGGCCGTCCACCACCTGCTCATTGGCCAGAACCGTCATGTCCGTGGGACACCAGTTCACATAGGCCTTTTTTCGATAAGCCAATCCCTTTTCGTAAAGTTTGAGAAAAATCCATTGGGTCCAACGGTAGTAATTGGGCAGGCAGGAAACCACTTCCTTGTCCCAGTCGTAGCCCATCCCCCAGTCGTAAAACTGTCCCTTCATCCGTTCAATATTATTGAGGGTCCAATCTTCGGGGTGGACGCCTTTTTTGATGGCGGCGTTTTCAGCCGGCAGACCAAAGGCGTCAAAACCCATGGGGTTTAGGACATTCTTGCCCAAAGCTTTGAAATAACGATAGACCGCGTCACCGATGATATAGTTACGGCCGTGGCCGGCGTGGAGGAAATCCCCGGAAGGGTAGGGGAACATGACCAGGGTGTAATACTTATCCTTTGCCTGATTTAGGTCGCAGGCATAAACGCCTTTGTCCTTCCATTCTTTTTTCCAGCGCTTCTCAATCTCGGTGAAGTTGTAGGCTTCCATGACAGCCTTTCAATAGATGGTTCGCAATCGGTGGATTATAAAGGTTTTCGGTGAAATTCCAAGGCATCCGAACCTTAACTTCGCGTCTTTGCGCCTTTGTGGTGAATGGGTTTCGACGATCTTTAATTTACTAAATGTTTACGTGAAAAAAGAATCGCGCCGCAAACAAAGAGGCTCCAGACGATGAAAAGCTCCAGAAACAAGAAGGATTGGGATTTGGCCGCCATCACGATCGAACCCGAAAACCAGGTCGGATAAACCACCTCGTTTTCGAGGTAATTCTTCCAAACCGGATAGCTCATCAAAAATTCCACCGCGGTTAAAAAATGAACCAACGGAACGGTCCAAAGGGCTTGCCGGGAACCGCTCAATAAATAACCGCTGCACATAAAAAAAATAAACCCCATGGCCATCCAATAGACCATTGAAAGAGGCGGGCCAAAGGGCAGGGTTAAAAAAACAGCCTTGCCGAGGAAAGTCCAGCCGCAAAAAAATAATATGGCGAAGGTCAACTCCACCACTCCGGCGATCAAAAGATATTCGTTCAGTTTAAGTTTGTTGTGGATCACTTGGATATCGGCGACCACCTGGCTGGAAGAGGACGTCAGGTATCGGATCCCCAGGCAATATTCCCCCGCCGTTGGATTCAGGCGGTCCCGGCACCAAAACCACTCCCCCACCCAAAAAATAATGGTCAAAGAAGCCCAGGCGGTCTGCCAGCCGAAGGCGAAACAGATGATCCAGGAAAAAAAACCGCAGATCAGTAGATCCAGGTACTTGGAGGCCAACAGCCGGGCCACCGACGGCCGGGCTGTCGGTTTTCGGGGGCCGGTATGGGTCGATGTGGAGGCGGTCACTTGAATCCGCCCTCCGTCGTCCGCTCTCCGCTCTCCGCAATAAATAAAACCGAAGAATTCGAAATCAATTCGAGGCCTTTCTTGGTGCCTTGGTGAACTTGCCATTCGAGGGCCTCATGGCCCTGAGTTCATCGAAGGGGCAGTTAACTGTCTTTGATATTCAACAGCATCGCGATTTCGTCGCAGTCGGAAAACTTCGCGCAATGGACACAGTCGCCCCAAATTTTCTGGGGCAGGGTCAGTTTCTCCACTTTAACGAACCCCAGCTTTGAAAAAAAGTCCGTTTGGTAGGTGAGGGCGAAAATCCTCTGCAATTTCATTTCCTTCGCGTCTTCCATACAAACTTGAAGCATTTTTTTACCGATACCCTTGCCTTGAAGAGACTCCTCCACCGCCAGGGACCTAACTTCGGCCAAATCTTCACCCACCACATGCAGGGCCACGACGCCCTTGAGGGCCTGGTCGTTTGTCTCTTCCACGGCCACGACAAAATCCCGGATTTTCTCCACGACCTGGCCGAAAGACCTGGGCAGCATAAGGCCCTTGGTGGAGTAGTGGTTAATGAGATGAAGGATCGACCTGGTATCGGAAGGCCTCGCCCGGCGAAACGAAAGGTTATTCAAGGGTTCTTGTCTTTGGATGAAATTTGAACGGCAAAGTCTTTGAATTATAGATTAAAGGCTCAAGAGACTCAAGACAACGGCCAACGAGTATAAAAAAAAAAGGCCGGCTCCCGTTCGGGAACCGGCCTTCGAATTAAAAGAACTTAGTTCGAGCCGAGGATAATCCCCGCGCCGATTTGAACTCCGCCGCCATTCAATGGAATGCCGAGCAAAGCTTGGACCTTCGCGTTGTCGCCTAAGCCGGCTCGGATGCCGCCGCCCAAGACGGAACCAAAATCTCCGAGTTGGTTAGCGCCAATTTCCACGATTCCAGCGAACTTGTTGGAAAAGGGAACGCCCACCCCAGCGTCAAAGGAAACCCAAGTAGTCGGGTCCGAAATGTGGATTCCGACATCGCCGTTCAAGAGTAAGCCACCCGGCGCCTCATAGGTAATGGTGCCGCGAGGCGTGAGAACGGCATAGCCGTTGTCGATCAAAACATCGCCGCCCAAGCTGAAGGCCATACCCCGGGAAGAACCGAGTATGCGGTACTTACCGCCCAAATCAACTCCCAAGGTGCTGGAGGATCCGCCATAGGTAATAGGACCAACCGTAACGGAAGGCGTGCTCAAAACGTTCAATACGAGCGCTGCCGACAATTCAAAGTTATCGGCGATACCCAAATGGGCTCCGACAGGAATTGAAAAGGAATCAAATCCGGCGCCAGGAGACGAATAGGTCAAATGAAGCGCGCCTTCCCATTTTCCGGTTTCAGCGACCGAGGAAGTGTCACCAAAGAAGAGGCCGGCCCGGCCCATGGTGTTGGTTCCCGTCACGAAATGCTTTTCCGAAGCCATTTCACGCCGTTCTTCTTTTTTGGCTTCCTTCTTTTTCTTCGCTTCTTTCTTAGTCGACTTTTTCGACTTCTTCGAAGCGGCATCCGCGTTTCCAGCGAACAAGCTGAAGGCCAAGGCC
>CAZHFP010000073.1:5225-13069 GCA_964531065.1 uncultured bacterium | reverse complement strand
TTCGTATTTCCGTCGCGAATCACCCCTTTAAAAACAAGGGGTTCAATGCGATTCGCTCCTAACCCGGGGCTGTCGACAGGGTGTAAAAAGGCTTTTTCAGCACCCTGTTAAATAGATCCTAAACGGAGGCCACCATGGAAACCTTGTCGTCTGAAAATCCCCTAGCCATTGATGTCTTGGCCTTGATCAACCAAAAGAGCGCCGCCGCTTTCTATCAACCGATTATTTCGATTAAGAAAAAGTCGGTTATCGGGCTGGAGGCGGTGGGTCGCGGGATCGATCCCGGCAACCACCAATTGATCGAGGCGGAGCCTCTCTACCAGCTTTCCAACGAGAAAAATATTTCCTTGGATTTGGACCGCCTGTTTCGCCTGAAGGGACTGGAGGGATTTCAGGAAATTCAATCCAAGATACCCGGATTGTTATTGTTCCTAGGCGTTGAAACCTCCGTGTTGACGGATAAAGTCGTGGGTTCGGGGCATCTATTGGACATGGTGCAAAAGCTGAAATTAGACCCCAATTCCATTGTGATTGAGCTTTCTAAGAACGAAGAAAAGGACATGGAGTCCGTCCGAAAATTCGTCGACAATTACCGTTCCGCGGGCTTCTTGATCAGTTTACGGGACGTGGACGCGAGCCGGACCAGTTTGGACCGGGTTTTGCGCTTAAACCCGGATGTCTTTAAGCTGGACCCCTCCATGGTTTCCAGCCTATCGAAGGACAGCTATAAAAAAGACAGTTTTAACAGCCTGGTGAATCTAAGCCGGAAATGGGGCGCTCTGGTGATCGCCAACGGCGTTGAAAGCGAAGAGGACGCGCTGGTGGCCTTGGAGCTGGGAGCGGATATGCTTCAGGGTATGTATTTTTCCAAGCCCCAGCGGACGGAGATTTCAACGACCTTAGGGCTTAAGGCCCGGATTGTTTTCGTGGCTTCCCGTTTTAAGCGCCAAATGACGGAGAAATCCAACCGTGACAAGGATCGGAAAAACCGTTATGAAAAAATAGCCTTGTCGATTCTGGGAAGTTATAAAGAAAAATCGCCGGAAGATATGGAATCGAGCTTCACGGAGTCCCTGCGGCTTTATCCTCAGTTGGAATGCCTTTTTCTTTTGGACCAGGACGGAGTTCAAATATCGGAAACCGTCTGCAATATCCGGAAGGTGTCTGACCGGAGGCGGTTTCTTTTTCAGCCCGCTCCCAAGGCGACCGATCACTCCCTGAAGGACTATTATTACTCGCTGGTATTAAACGGCCTCGACCGCTACTTTACCGAACCCTATATTTCCCTCGCTTCGGGCAACTTGTGCGTTACCGCCTCCGGTGTGATCAAAAACGCCGCCGACGGCAAACAGTACATCCTCTGCATGGATATTGACGTCACCAAAATTTAACCCGGTTTAAAAATATCCTAAATTTCCATGATGACCGGCATGATCATGGGTCTGCGGTTTGATTTTTGAGAGAAAAATTTCTGCAGGGACTTGCGCATGGTTTCTTTCACCGTCCCCCAGTCCGTCACTTTATCGTGGATTTCCGATTCCAATGTCTTTCGAATTAAGGTTTTGGCCTCGCCCATCAATTCATCCGACAGGCTTTCGCTGAAACCCCGGGTCACCAAATCCGGCCCCCCCACGATGACTCCCTTGGCCGTGTCGACGGTAATCAAAGCCACCACCACCCCGTCCTGGGATAGGTGAAGCCGGTCGCGTAAAACCACCTCGCCGACATCAGTTACATGCTTGCCGTCGACCAAAATCGTCCCGCCGGAAAACTCCTTCTCGATCTTCGCCTCATCACCGTTAATAATAAATCTTTCCCCGTTTTCCAGGATGATCGTGTTGGAGGGCAGAACGCCCATTTCCTCGGCCAATCTCGCGTGAAGGACCAGGTGGCGGTACTCGCCGTGGACCGGCACGAAATATTTCGGTTTTACCAATGCCAGCATGATCTTTTGCTCTTCCCGGCAGGCGTGGCCCGAAACGTGGATTTCCGAAACCGCCTCATACAAAACTTCCGCGCCCCGACGGTATAAAAGATTGATGATGTTGGAAATGGCCCTTTCGTTCCCCGGAATCGTGCGGGCGGAAAGCAGGACCATATCCTCCGGTTGGAGGGATATGGTCTTATGGTCTCCCATGGCCATGCGGGAAACACTGCTCATCGGCTCTCCCTGGCTTCCGGTGGTGATGATCACGATATCCTTAGGGTCCATGCCTTTGAGGTTATCCGGCTGGACCAGCATATCCGGAGGAATATTCATGAATCCCAAATCCCTCGCCACCTGAGTATTGCGGACCATGCTCCGTCCCATGATGCAGACCTTGCGTCCGACTTTTTTCGCCGCTTCAATCACCTGCTGGACCCGGTGGATATTACTGGCAAAACAAGCCACGATAATCCGCTTTTTGGCCTTGGGAAATATCCTCTCAAATTCCTCGCCAACCACCTTTTCCGAAAGGGTGTAGCCTTCCCGCTCCACGTTGGTGGAATCGGACATCAGCATTAAAACCCCCTTGGATCCGTAATCGGCGAACCGGTTTAAGTCCGTGGGAATCCCGTCAACGGGCGTAGGGTCAATTTTAAAATCCCCCGTATGGATGACAACTCCGGCCGGCGTTGTTAAGGCGATTCCGCAGCCGTCCACGATACTATGGGTCACGCGGATGAACTCAACATGGAAGGGGCCGATCTCAAAAGTTTTTTTCGGGTCCACCTCGATGAAAGTCGGCGGTTCCTTGAGTTTGAACTCTTCCAATTTAGCCTTCACAAACCCCAAGGTCAGTTTGGTCCCATAAACGGGTACATTCAATTTTTGTAAAAGGTAAGGAATGGCGCCGATATGGTCCTCGTGGCCGTGGGTCAAGAGAACCGCTTTCAGCCACCCCGGCCGTTCGGCGATAAAATTAAAATCGGGAATAATGTAGTCCACCCCCGGATGGAACTCATCCGGGAACATGAGCCCCGCGTCAATCATGACGGCGCTTCCTCCATAATCGACCAGCGCCATATTTTTTCCAATCTCACCCAAGCCCCCCAAGGGGATAAACGAAAGCGGTTCCATAAATTTTAATCCTCTGTGATTGATTTAGTGGGTTGATCCAAGGCGCGCCTGAATTTCCACGAATGACTTGTTGCGCCCGCCGCGCCCTTCAGCCGGTTTCTACCCTCGAGCCGCGGTCCAAAAATTAAAAAGCCGATGCCTGAAAAAATAAAGCCTTCCCCGGAAATTCGAGGAAGGCTTGAAATGTTTCAGTTGAACTCATTACCAACGATTGCCGAATCCGCCGCCATCGGGGCTTTTTCTGCCGCCGCCTCGATTGTCCCGGCGCGGCCTTTCACCAAACCCGCCGCTATCACGGCTTCCGCCGCCAAAACCACCCTCGCGGCCGCCGGAGCCGCTGTCGCGGTTCCCGCCCCGGCCTCCTCCGCCGCCGCCGAAGCCGCCCTTACCGCCGCCGCCCCGGTTAAATCCGCCGCCACCGCCGCCGCTTTTTCGATCTTCCATGGGTCTGGCTTCGTTCACCACAATCTGCCGGGAGCCCACCGTGCTTCCATTCATTTTCTCAATGGCGGCCTTAGCCTCTTCATCGGTTCCCATCTCGACAAAGCCAAAACCCTTAGACCTTCCCGACATTTTATCCGAAATGACTTTGGCGCTTTCAACCTTGCCGCAAGCGGAAAATATTTGCTGTAATTCCCCGTCTGTTGTTTCAAATGGAAGACTTCCAACGTAAAGTCTCTTGCCCATAAAATCCCCTTCGGGGGTTCGAAAACCCCTTTTTTAAAAAAACAACCGACTTAAGCGGCAGCCTTTGATTTCAAAAAATCTTTGGAAAAATCATCGTTTAAAAACTTCTCGGTAAACTCATCCATCTCGGCCATCTTGGTGTAAAATTTCTGAAGAATAAATTCAGGGTCCAACCCCACCTGATCTCCATAGGGCTTGAGGCTTCGGACTTCCTTAACCGCCAGGCGAGTGAAAAGTTTCCACCACATTTTTAAAATCCAAGTCTTAATTGGTCCCGAATGGTCCAATAAGGTTTGAACCCCCAATTTGGTTCCGGCGATATGGCGGGATTCATCCTTGAGCATCAGTCGGATCATTTCTTTTCCCGTAACGTCGATCGCTTCCAATTCAAGAGATTTTTGGAAAATGGCTCCCGCCATGGTCTCGGTAAAATAGGTGGCCAAAATCCAGCGCTCCACCGCCATCGGCACCAGCCACGTGGTGGACAAAAAGACCAATTTATCGAATGCCCTCTGCTTGGCCGGAGGCGAATTCAACTTGTAGAGGTACTTTCGGAAGACAAACAAGTGCTTGGCTTCATCGCAGCACTGGGTGGAATAATAAGTGACCATCTCGTCGAGGTTAAACATATGGGCGGCTTTGTTCATGAGGCGCTGGATAATTTCCAACCCCTGCCACTCGCCCTCATAAAAATAATGGAGGATGTTGATCCAGCCGTCCTTGATGGCTCCCAATTCGATGGGTTTGTTCCAATCGATGTCTCTCTCCGGATCCCAATTGGCCGCGAAGGCCATGCGGGAGAGGCCGTCCCAGGTCCGGGCGTTCGCCTTTTCCAAAATTTCCGGTTTCGCGCCTTCTTGCGGCATCGCCGCCTCCATCGTTTGTGCCATAAAACTTAACCTCTCCTGATTTCTTTAATCTCTGAGATATCCGGGAATGTTCCGCTTCTTAACCGCCGAAATTCAAGACTCGAACAGCAGCTCTCGAGGATTTCAATTTAACCGTTATAGCATACAACATTTTGAGCAGTCGTTAAACTTTTTCCACGAACTATATTGCGGGGGAATCGGCATTAACGGGGTTTTTCAAAGACTTTTGGCTCCCCTGCGGGGGGCCTTTCGAACTTCGTTCGTTCATTAAGGATCGCTGGGGATGTCATTTCTTCGGTTAAAGATTCATAAGAAGAAATGGCTCTCTTCACCGGCAAACTCGGAAATGATGAAGGGTGTCCTCATCCTTTCCCATTATTTATTGGGCGCTTCACTGGGAGTGTTGAAATTCAACAGGCCCTTTTCATCCTGCGGCCCTTGGGGCAGCACCTGTTCTTTACCCTGAGCGAACCGGTTATAGCGCTTGACCGCGTTAAATTCAGCAGTCGTGGCTTCCATTTGAAAATAAGCGCTGGATTCAACGGCCAGGAAACTTCCAATAAGGGGGAGCCAAAATCCGATTCGGTCCCCTCCGGGTTTTGACCCTGAGTTGAGGGCGACGTTCGCGATTTCCCCGCCGATGCCCAACCCCATCAGAATTTGAGAGATCAATCCCGAGGACTTTGATTTTTTCAGCATGCGGCTGACCTCAAAATCATTGAGACCGTCCAGTCGGTTCTCGAAGTCCTTGGGCCATGCCATTTCCTTTCCCCGGACCGAATATTCAAAGCCGCCCAAGGTCGTCAAGCGGACATCAATCGGCTGGATTTTTAGTTCCTGAGATTTCGGGGAAGCGTCTCCCGCCGATGTCCCCACTCCCTCCAGCACCTGGTTGTACCGTTGAACCGAATTGAATTTTGCCGTTTTTCCCTCGGAAGATAATAGCGCCCCGGCCGCGGTGAGGCAAAAACCTCCCAATGCCGCTCCCAGACCCATCGCCACATTTTTGGAATCCTGGGTGTTGTCCGTCGCGGCGATCACACCGGCCGCCATCACCGGCAGACCTATTCCAAATCCCCAAACGCTGAGGCCGGAAGAATTTTTGGATTTTTTGATCAGCCTTAAACTTTCCGGATCGCCCTGAGCGGAAAGGCTGGCCTCAAGCTCCTGGTCCGACAGAAGCTGGTCCGCTTGGATATAGCGAAGACCGCTGAGGGTCGTGAAATAAACCTCGATCGAATTTCGCTTTTCTCCCCCGGCGATTGGCGAGAGCGAAGGTGAACTTTGCGCCGGAAGCGGACCCTGGGCCCAAGCGAAGGCCAGACCCCAAAAAAATAAACGTTTGAGAAGACGCACAATAGCTCCGAAATGAATTTTTTTTATTTTATATAAAGAGCGGAAAAAAGGAAGCCCATTTCCGCCGAAAGGAGCATGGTGTTTTGATAACCGCAGGGAGGTTCGCGGAATTTATATTTATCGTTGAATGACGATCTGCGTGACTTGTTTGCCGGCAATTCCGCCCTCGGCATTAATCAGATCCGTCGCCACAAAATAAAGGCCGCTGGAGACGCCGGAAAAATCCAAATCAACACTGCCGAAACCGGGCTTCGACGTAAAGAGCAGTTCGCCCGCCACGTCATAAATATGCGCGACCAGGGTGAAGGGCGTCGTTGAATTAACCGTGATCGTTGTTTTGGTGGCACCCTTGCTCAACAAATTGGGTTTGGCGTAAACCTTCCCGCTGGTGATCGACTGGTTGGAGGACTTAACCATAATACTCCGGGTGAAGACCTGCTCCCCGCCCTTACCGTCGGTGTAGTGAAGCTCAACCTGATAGGTTCCATTGTTGACAATGGAACCGGTGTCGCTCTTCCCATCCCAAATAATCGTCATTCCGTTCGAGGAGGTAATGGTCACCGCGCTTCCCGCGCCGGTGGTTTCCGAAGGCTGGATCACGTTGGCGGACAAGTTAACGCCTGACAAAGACAAGTTGCCCGGATCATCGGCATAGCTGACCAAGTGCCTGACCACTTCTCCCGCCTCATTGTAAATATTGACTTGAATTTTCGCGATCGAACGGTTGACCAGAACCATCTTTGAGACGCTGTCATCCACCCCGTAAGAATTGACGTTATCCACTTTCACGTAGTATTGGCCGTTGGTAACGGGGTCGCCGTTTTGGTCCGTTCCGTCCCAGGTCGCGATCTCCACACCGTTGTAGACCACATAAATTTTGCCGTTCAAACTAGTGATGGTGGGCGTAGCCGCAATATCAAACCCTTTAATCTCTTGAGACATTTGCTGAACCCAGATTTCTTTGATCAATTCTCCCGCTTCGTTGTAGACACCCACCTTGACGGTGTAAATAGACGCGATGGATACCGTCGCGGAGGCTTCTTTAACCCCCGTTAAGCCTTCGTAAGAGAGATCGGCCTTGTTGATGAGCTGAGTTCCTCCGGTGATAAAGTTGTCCACCGTTCCCCAATAAGTGACTTGGTAGGTTCCGGGCGCCAAGGTCGGCCAAGTCCAGGTCATGGTGCTCGTCGACACGTTCCAGTTAAAAGTTCCGCCCCCTGGCACCGGTCCGGCACCGTCATAATTTAAGTGGCCGGGCAGTTGGTCGGTCACCTGAACATTATTCGCAGTGCTGGCCGTCACCACTAGGGTCAAGGTATAGGTGACGACATCCCCAGCTTTAGCCAGGGACTCGGAAGCGCTCTTGGAAATGGTGATGTCGGGCGTGTTGGTCGGGGTTATCGTCGGGGTATTGGTGGCGGTGGAAGTGTTGGTAAAGGTGCGGGTGTTGGTTGAGGTAAAGGTCGGCGTAAAGGTGCGGGTATCGGTGGGCGTGTAGGTGTCGGTGGGTGTACGGGTGCCGGTCGGAGTTTTGGTAGGGGTTCTGGTATTCGTCAACGTAAAGGTATTTGTCGCAGTGAAGGTGGGCGTAAAGGTATGGGTGTCGGTGGGTGTATTCGTGCTGGTGGGCGTGTTCGTAAAGGTCC
Source organism: uncultured bacterium (assembly GCA_964531065.1). GTDB lineage: Bacteria > Oederibacteriota > Muellerivitia > Muellerivitales > Muellerivitaceae > PALSA-1180. The sequence continues at coordinate 5,450 of CAZHFP010000073.1, read as the reverse complement.
TCGTATTGGTCACCGTAAAGGTATTTGTCGAAGTGAAGGTGGGCGTAAAGGTATGGGTATCGGTTGGCGTATTCGTGCTGGTGGGCGTGTTCGTAAAGGTCCTCGTATTGGTCACCGTAAAGGTATTTGTCGAAGTGAAGGTGGGCGTAAAGGTATGGGTATCGGTTGGCGTATTCGTGCTGGTGGGCGTGTTCGTAAAGGTCCTCGTATTGGTCACCGTAAAGG
>CAZHFP010000073.1:0-5125 GCA_964531065.1 uncultured bacterium | reverse complement strand
GTATTCGTGCTGGTGGGCGTGTTCGTAAAGGTCCTCGTATTGGTCACCGTAAAGGTGTTCGTAGGTGTAAAGGTTGGCGTAAAGGTATAGGTATTGGTCGGCGTATTCGTGCTGGTAGGCGTGTTGGTAGAGGTCTTCGTATTCGTCACCGTAAAGGTATTCGTCGGAGTGAACGTAGGCGTGAAGGTATTGGTGTTGGTCGCCGTATTGGTACTGGTAAAGGTGTTAGTAGAGGTCTTAGTATTCGTCACAGTATTGGTATTCGTGGCCGTAAAGGTGGGGGTGGAAGTGTTCGTGTTCGTCGAGGTATTGGTGACCGTAAAAGTATTTGTCGGGGTTCGGGTGTTGGTTGACGTATAGGTAAAGATCGGCGTATTCGTGACGGTAGCCGTATTGGTGGAAGTAGATGTATTGGTTGAGGTGGAGGTATTAGTGGAGGTTTTGGTATTGGTGGCGGTAGAGGTCGAGGTGGCCGTAGCGGTAGAGGTTTTGGTGGAGGTAGCGGTAGAGGTGGAGGTTGAAGTGCTCGTGGATGTCGAGGTATTCGTCGAGGTTTTGGTGGAGGTGGCCGTAGCGGTTGAGGTGGCGGTGCTCGCGGAAGTCGAAGTGGATGTTTTTGTGGAAGTGCTGGTGGAAGTGGAGGTCGAGGTTGCCGTAGCTGTCGAGGTAGAGGTTTTCGTGGAAGTCGCGGTTGCCGTAGCGGTCGCCGTCGCGGTAGAGGTGCTGGTGGAAGTCTTCGTGCTGGTCGAGGTAGAAGTGCTGGTGGAAGTTGAGGTCGAGGTACTGGTGGAAGTTTTAGTTGAAGTCGAGGTGGTAGTCGCTGTCGCGGTGGACGTCGATGTCTTGGTGACGGTGGGTGTGCTCGTCTTCGTCGGCGTGGGCGTGGGCGTCGGGGTCGGGGTGATACAAGCGGCGTTACAACCGCCGGCCATCAGATTGGTCCAATATTCCTGTTTTCCCGTGAAGTTCGTGGGATTTCCCAAACCCCAAGTAATCTTGTTCGTTCCCGAGGTGGGGACCCCGGTAAAATGCCGGTCAAAAGAATAGGGGCTTCCGCAAACACCGGAAGGAGTTGAGTTCCATTCGGTAGCGGAAGTAGCGGAGGTGGCCGTTCCTCCCGAGGTACTGCCGTAGAAATCGTCCTGAACATTAGCCGTGTTGCCGCAGGCGGGGCTGTCCCCGAATTGACTTCCACCAAAAACGTCAAAATTGTTGGTGCCGCAGCTGGAAGTGGGATCCGTACAGCTCCAGTCCACCGTCGGCGGATAGGGAGTTACGCCTTCTCGAAGACAGCCTGTTCCCGACACCTGACAATCGCCCACGTCCCAATAGAAAAGACCATCCGTCAAGGCCACGGCGCCGCAGGTCGTTGGTGAGGGAACCGTGTAGACAATCACCAGCGAGGCGGACCAAACCGTATTGCTTCCGAGCGCTGGGTAAGAAACCGAATAACTCGAGGTCCCGGTGGAAACCTGTCCGGTTACGTCATAACGAACATCATAAGCGGTTTGGGAAGGGTAGCTGGTAAAGGTATAACCAATCCGCGGGTCCTGGAAAATATTCCACAAGTTTCCAGTCCCAGCCACAACTCCCGCGGGTGTCGTTACTCCTCCCAGCTTAGCGGGGCCGGTGGCGGCACTGGGAGGGTTGCTGCTGTTTTGTTCCACAACTTCAAGATAGGCTTTCACGATCGTGGCGCCCGCGGGAGGGTTACAGAGCATAGTGATCGTATCCGGGCCGGTGCCGCCCACCAGCCGATTTTGCGTATTGCCGCCGCAATAAAGGACGGAAACTCCGGAAGCGCCATAACTGTAAAATTGGTTCATGGCTTCGGTACTGGGAGAGGAAGCCGCGGCGGGGCAACTATCAACAGAAGTATTTTGGACCCAGGTGCAAGCCCCTCCCGAATTGCCGTTGTAGGTACATTGGGAATAGACGGGACTTTGTTGGATAAAATAGACTGACATCACGGTCAAAGAAAGGGCAACCCGCCGAAGCGAGAGGACAAAACCAATAATTGTCATAGGATTAATTTTCATTCTTCCCATCTTCTTTGCCAAAATCGATTTTACTTTTCCGACTTAGTACTTCTTCATATAGTAAGAGCCAGTCGAATTGATTTTATTCCCTTTTATTTGGTTATTGTAGTCGTCGAAGGGGGTGTTGGGAATAGCCGTTAAACTTGCTTAAATATTCTCTTGCGGTTTAAATATGCATTTAAGGTACCATTTTTCTTTGAAAAAAGGCCTTGTTTATCAACTATTATTACCAAAAGTCTCATCCTGTCTAAGCGTTAAATCCTAGCAGTTGTCAACAAACTGCCAACCACCGCCTAATTTTCATCCAGCAGGCTTGGTTAGGATGGTTTTAGAATCCTCTAAAATGAATCCCCTCATTCCTTATAAAAGCGGGATTCTTCGAATGATCCTCTTTTTCGGGTCATTTGTCCTCGGGGAAAAATTCGGACTTTAAAATTTACGGCAAACAAACATTTGAAGACGCTTCCCTTCCGGCAACCCCGAAACTTTAAATCGCGGGTCCCAGCGGGCATTTAAAAACATCAAAGCGAGGAGAACCCCAACGATTTTCGCCATTTGTTTTTAAGATCCCCCATCCGTGGGTGTTGTGAAAAATGAATACTAGCCGAAAAAGAAAGCCTTATCTTATTTTCAATCCAACCAAGCCGTCACCCATGCTAGGATAAACTCATGGTCTTTTTAAAAACGATTTTATTCTCTTGGGTTCTTTTGTTTTGTTTTGAACCCGCCTCCGCGCAGGGAGAATATGGAAACCGGTTCGTGGCCACCCAGCGGCTCTCCGTCACCCTCGATCAATCGGGTAAAAAAATTTCCTACCGCTTTACCTGCCAGGACGGCTTAAATCTTACCGCCGCCGCGGTTTATTGCGCGCAAGCCGTCAACCCGCCGGCTTACCGCGTAAGCCTCCAGGATGACGCGGCCGGCGTTCCCGCCGGGATTCTTTTGTCCTCTTCCTCATTCGTTCCCCTTCCCCAAAGCTGGTCCACGGTCCCTTTGCCTTCCATCCCTTTATCCAAGGGGAAAATTTATCACCTCGTCCTCGAACCGGATAGGATGCGGGGCGGAGAACACCCGGTGGGCTTCATCGGAACTTCCCATTGCGCTTCCTTCCTAACAACCGATCTGCTGAACCATCTCCATCCCAATGATGGAAGCCCGGACCCTCAAGCCAATACGCTGGCCGGGGACGGGGGCCGCTGGAAAGAATTAAACCAGGAACCTGTTTACGCTATCTATGGCGACGGAGCCAATCTCCAGGGAAATCCCTACGATAACCCGGGCGTACGCCCTATTTACGGAAGCGGCGACCCGAAGGACAAGGCCCATCAGGTTTGGCAGGGACAATCCCTTCATTTCCATTGCGGCTTTACGGCGGATAGTTTGGTCATCCGCGTCCGAAAACAAGGGAACCCCAAAACGCCCTTAAATTATTTTATCCTGAAGCATAACTTCCATATTCATCAGACCATTCCCATCTACACGGCGAAGGCCATGTCCCCGGATCAAGCCCCCTCCCAATTTCAATGGGTGACCATCGGCTTCGGCGATAAAGGAAAATCCAATTTTTCGCCGGAATGCTGGTTCCTGGTCCTGCAAACCGATTCGGGCCGCCCTTCGAGCGGCCAACCCGGGTGCGACGATTGCTACTTGCTTTCGGACGTAGGTAATTCGGGAGGCCTCGCCGACGCGGCCAATCTTACCTTTGACGGCGGGCCCCATTTGTCCCGGCTTGTTTACTCCACCGACGGCGGCGAGGCCTCTCACTGGATCGATGAATTCGAAAGCGACGCCAATCTTTGCGCCCTGGGCCCTACCTGTCCGCCCGAACTTCACAGGGATTTTGAACCCATTGCCACTCCCCTGCCCTTGATTGAAAATTTCCTGAACCTAACGAGGCCTTGAAAATGCCAAAGCCAACGCCAAAACTCTTGAGCGGGGCCCTTTGTCTCTTGGGGCTTTTGCCCCTTTTGGCCGGCGTCGAGAAGGCCCGGGCCGCCGAACCGATGATGGACGAGAGTGTTTTCACCGATACCCGCATTGTTTCTCAAAACCTGGCCAAAGATGGACAATTTGCCGAAGCCCTCAGGGCCGAACAAAAGGCCTATCAAATAACCCTCAACCACTATGGACCCCTTCATATTTTGTTGGTTCCCATTCTTAACGACATGGCCGTCCTCAACCTTTATTTAGGCGAATACCAAAAATCGGAAGAGGAATCGAAGTGGGGACTGGCTTTGGTTGAAAAAAACCTGGGACCGAACACTCCTGAAGCGGCTGACTCTCTCGAACGCCTCGCTTCCCTCTATATTGATCTCAATCGCCTGCCGGAAGCGGAACTATTGGCCCAAAGGTCCCTGGCCATCCGTAAAGCTGACCGCCAAGGCGGTCCGAAGGCCCTGGGTCAAACCTTGAGGCTTTTGGGGTTGATTGAAACGAGCCTTGAAAAAAACGACCAGGCCATGACCCGCTTGACCCAGGCCCTTGGATTGCAGGAAAAAAACGCCTCCGCCGATCCCCTTCTGACCGTCAATCTCTGGAACGATTTGGCCCAAACCTACTTAGCCCAGCGGAACTTCTCTGAGGCGCAATCGAGCCTGGAAAAATCCTTGAGTCTGGCCCAAAAAGCCTTCCCGGCCGATAGCGTGGTAGTGGCGGACGCCATGGCCAGTTTGGCGGATTTTTATCACGGTCAGCAGCAGGAGGATAAGGCCATTCCTCTATATACATCCGCTGCCCAAATCGACCAACATTTCGTGGGAACCTATTTTGCCTATCCTTCCCTACCCTACCTGAGGCGCCTGGCCAAAGCGGACTTTGCCATCGGGGATTTCAAGACTTCGGAGTTTTTGTGGAAAAAAACGGTCGAGACCGATAAAAAAGTCTTTGGGCTTAAACACCCTAAGCTAGCCGTCGATTTAATCTTATTGGCGGAAACCGAATCGGCCTTGAAGAAGCCATCTCAGGCGCGGGAAAGCCTCAAGGAATCCCTCGGCATCTTAAAGGGCGTTTTTCCGGACGATCATCCCCTGGTGCTTTTGGTCCAGAAGCGGTTGAAGTAGCTGGGCCAAACTGTCTTTTCGCTTCAC
>CAZHFP010000072.1:0-13109 GCA_964531065.1 uncultured bacterium | reverse complement strand
GTGGAGTCCAACGGCCAAACCACCTCCACCATCGGCAAGATCCTCATCCTCGGGTAAGCGAAGAGGGAAGGGAAGTGCTTTTCTTAAGACTTAAGTTCTGCGGGAGGCTGGTTCGGCCGTGAGATGTCCGGTGAGTCCTCAAGCTGGTTTCGCTCCAGGTAAGATTCCATGGAAACCCTCAAGAATTACTTTAACCCGGCTCGTAAGTCCTTATTTATAAGCGTGCTTCGGTCGGCTTCAAAGCGGCTGGTTTGATGGGTGCAACCAGGGAGTCTTCTTGGTAAGGCAGGGAAGCTGTCGAGATAGGGTTTCGAAGGAAGTTGGGGGAAAAAGTTGGGTCTGGGCGGTTTTGGGATGATTCCGGACCGATTGAAAAGACCTGATTTAGGGCCGAAAAAATCCGTTTTGAGCAAAATCGGTGAACGACTCAATGGTGATGTGGGGTAAAAATCTTTCAAAAGAAATGTGTTTAAATGCAAAAACGGCGAATCACGGCGATTTTTTTCGTGAGATGCCTTTTTTATTTTCGTTTTGATCCGCGGGCCCGAAATGAAGACCTTTTAAAGCCGTAATGTTCCGGAAAAATAAAGACTTAAGGTTCGGCCTTTCGGAAAAATTCACCGGACAGCGTTCTTTTGGATATGCACCCGACTGTGTGGATGGACGGGCGGGCTTGCAGCCGCCTCTGGCCGGTTAAGGGAGGGGATCAAATTTTCACCGAAGCGGCGATCCGCTTGATCTCTTTATTATGAAGAACGGGTTTGTCTGAACCCTTTTTCGCCACTTCGATTATGGCCGTGGCCAAATCCGCCGCGTTGATGATCACGCCGGGTGTCAGGGCAGTCCTCACCGCCTCCGAAATCACCGTTCCTGTGGCTCCCGAGACGATGATTTTCATGAGACCTCCTCGCTTTTAAGGATTATCGAAGAGGCCTGGGGAGTATTTCTATTCGATGGGCAGTTCCTTCACGAACTCCTGGTTGAGGTAAACCTGGGCAGAGGCCTTGCCGGTCACCGAAATCCCCAGCTCGACATGATCCTTGGGCGATTCCATCTTGTTGTAAATGGTCCTTGTTCCCGTGCTGTCGAAGATATCGATCTGCAGGCGCTTCGGGTTCCCGTCAGGCATGTCATACATAATTTTGGAATAGCGGGCCTTCAAGTTGACGTCCGAGCTTTTGGCGCTGGCCACGAAAGAAACACTGTCCTTTTTTTGAATCTTGGAACCGGGCGGCGGGACTTGGGCCAGAACCGTTTCCGAGTCTAAATCGTCATGAACTTCCGGTTTGATCTTGTCAATGGTGATGCCGGCGGGCCTCAAGGCCTTGAAGGCTTTTTCTAAAGGCTGGTTTCTTAAATCCGGCATGACAAAGGCGGGATCCATCGTTCCTTCGGAAATCAAAAGATTAACGTCCGTGAAGGAATCCACCAACTCGTCGGTTCCTGGAACCTGGGCGATAACCGTATCCTTGGTATCGCTAGGAGAATAAAGATAGGATTCTTTCCCGATCCGAAGATGAACCCCGGCCAGGGCCATCTGGGCCTGGGGAAGGGACATGTGGCTGACATTGGGAACCTTGACCTTGGGGTTTCCGCGGCTCAAGACCACCTCGATCACCTGCCCCCGTTTCAAATAATTGTTCGCCTTGGGGGTTTGGTCGCTGACGAGTCCCGCGGGAATGTGCTCATCGTAGGCCGACCGGGCGACGTGGAGCTTGAGATTGCGTGAAGCCAAGGCCTTTTCTGCCTGGGATTGATCCATCCCGATGATCTTGGGAACGATCATGGGCTGATGGAGCTGGGTATAAAACATGGCGCCCATTCCGGTGAGGGCGGTGATGAGGGTAAAGGAACCCAGGATATTGATGGCCCGCTTGATGAGCTTTTTTTCCGAGGGGGTCAGGTTTATTTTTTTAAAAAGAAAGTTCATCGTATCCTCAAAGATTAATTAGGAATTAGGAGTTAGGAATTCGGAATTAATGTCACCGGCCTTAGACTGGGCGTTTGAAATTCCTAATTCCTCATTCCGATTTCCTAATTTGGTCTCAAATCCCAGCTGGCCGCAGGCGGCGGCAATATCCACGCCTTTTCTCTCCCGGAGGAAAACCTTCATACCCCTGGCTTTAAGGTCTTCCCGAAAAGCGTCCACCCTCTCTTCCGTCGGCGCGTCAAAGGGAAGGGTCGGGACGGGGTTATAGCGGATCAGATTGACCTTGCAGAGCAGGTCCTTGCAGTAGGAGGCCAGCTTTTTGGCGTCTTCCGGGCGGTCGTTGACGTCCTTGAGCAGGATGTATTCCAGGGTCACCGGGAGGCGGCGTTTGCGGGTAAAGTCTTTCATGACCTTTTTCAGCTTGTCCAGGGGGTTGGAGCGGTTGATCGGCATGAGGCGGCTTCTAATTTCCGGATCCGCGCTGTGGAGGGAGACGGCCAGGGAAACGGGCCAGTCGTCTTGAACGAAACGCGTCATGTGGTCAATGAGGCCGGAAGTGGAGACGGTGATGCGCCGGCGCCCCAGGTTGATACCTTGGGGATCGTGAAGGACGCGCATGGCCTTTTGGGTATTTTCGTAATTATCCATCGGTTCGCCCATGCCCATGACTACGACGTTATTGAAAGTGATGTTGGAATCCTGCTCCATACCCAGGATTTGGCCAACGATCTCGGCCGAAGTCAGGTTTCTTCCAAATTTGGGAACTCCGGTGGCGCAAAAGGTGCATTTCATCCGGCAGCCGGCTTGGGTGGAAAGGCAGGCGGTATAGCGGCCAGGCTGTCCTTCCTCGTCAAAGGCCATGGGAATAAGCACGCTTTCCACGGAGGCGGTTTGACCGGTGGCGTCGGGGGGCAAATCCCAAAGATATTTGGCGGTTCCATCTTGGGAGACTTGTTTGGTTTGAAGGGTCAGGCCGGACAAATCGGCCTTTTGGGAGAGATCCTCCCTCAAGGATTTTGACAAATCCGTCATGGCCTCGAAGTCCTTGGCTTTCTTTTTATAAAGCCATTGGAACACCTGGTCGCCCGTATGGCGGGGCAGCCCCCAGTCCGTTAAGAGTTGAGTGAGGTCGTCCTTGGAGTAATTGTATAAGTGGATTGGCTTGTTCACGTATTCGAAAACCTCATGGGTTGAAACAACCGTAATTTTATTCGGTGGGTCCAGAAATAGAAAGGTTTAAGAGGCGTAAAATGAACAGGACAAGAGCAATCAAAACTTGCCAAAGGTGAACGCAGGCTGTTAAATAGGCGGGTTTTACCACCAAAACCGTTCGCTAAGGAATCGTCATGGCCAATCTATTAAAACTCGGACTACCCAAAGGAAGCCTTCAGGAGTCCACTTTCCACCTGTTTTCAAAAGCCGGATATAAAATATCCTCCACCTCCCGTTCTTATTTTCCCAATATCGACGATTCAGAAATGAAAGCCATGCTGATCCGCGCCCAGGAAATGAGCCGCTATGTCGAAGACGGCACCTTGGATGTGGGTTTGACAGGCCGGGATTGGGTGATGGAAAACGGTTCCCAAGTCGAGGAAATCGCCGAATTGATTTACGCCAAGGCAGGGCTCCGGCCCGTGCGCTGGGTCCTTGCCGCGCCGGCCAATTCCCCCATCAAGTCGGTCAAGGATTTACAAGGTAAAAAGATCGCTACGGAGCTGGTCAATGTTTCCAAAGAATATTTAAAGAAGAATGGCGTGACGGCGCATGTGGAGTTTTCCTGGGGCGCCACGGAGGCCAAGCCTCCTGAGCTGGCGGACGCCATTATCGAAGTAACCGAGACGGGTTCTTCCCTGCGCGCCAATAATCTGGTCATTTTGGAAACCATCATGGAATCCAACACCGTGGTGATCGTGAACAAGGCCGCCTGGAAAGACGCCTGGAAGAAAAAAAAGATCGAGGACATGGTCTTGATGCTCAAAGGCGCCTTGGCCGCCGAAGAAAAAGTGGGGTTGAAGTTAAACGTGCGCCGCAAGGACTTGGACAAGGTTTTGAAAGTGCTGCCAGCCTTGAATTCGCCCACGGTCGCGGATCTTCAGGACAAGGACTGGGTCGATGTGGATACGGTCGTGGACGAGAAGATCGTTCGGACCATCGCTCCGAAGCTTAAAGACGCGGGTGCAGAGGGTATCGTGGAATATCCGTTGAACAAAGTGATTCCCTAACACCCGTCCTTCGTCGTCCGTCGTCCGCAAAGCCGTAAGCCAAAGCTGACGACGGAAGACGAACGACGAATTTTTCGAGGTTTTAAATGTCCGACGCGGCGGAACTGAATAAACAAGCGGTCCAACTCTACAAGGACCATGATTTTTCCGGGGCCGAGGAATTGTACCGGGAAGCCCTCAAGTTAGATCCCACCTATTTCACGTCCCAACTTAATCTTGGCATTATTTTATTTAAAGAGGGCCGTTTTGATGACGCCATCAAAGAGTGCACAAAGGCCGTGTCGCTGAGGCCCGACCACCCCTCGGCGCATTTCCACCTGGGAAACGCCTATTACTCCAAAATGTGGTGGGAAGAGGCCATGGTGGAGTATGAAAGGGTTTTCCAACTGGATCCGGCCCATGTGGATGTCCATTTCGCTTTGGGCGCGATTTACCTCAACCGGGGCTACCAGGAAAAAGCCGTGGAGTGCTGGCGAAAATACCTTGAATTGGCCCAACCCGATTCGCCCAAGGCCCAACTGGCGAAGGACTATGTGGCGGGAACAACGGCCAATAAAGTCCATATCGGAAAATACATAGCCGAATAGGCCGCTGCTCCATTTCAGACTCGCCCAAAAAATCCAAACTAAAGTTAACGACTCCGCCCTTGGGTCGTCTTCCGTTCAGAATAAATACCCGACACTATTTCTTTTTCAAACTCGTCTAAATATCGTGCTCAAAAGAATTCCAATGGGTTCAATCGATTAAGGAGGTTGTTGTGAAAAAATTATTTAATTTTTGGGGATTAATGGGATTGGCATTCGCGCTTTCGTTGGGTTCAACCCTTCGGGCCGCGTCTCGGGACGATGACAAGCCGGCGGGAGAGAAGGGACATCGAGCGGGATCCTGGGAAGAAAAAGGCGGATGGGAAAGGGGTCCCCTGGGAATGATAAAGAAAAAACTGGATTTAACCGACGACCAGGCGACCAAAATGAAGGAATTGTTCAAAAAGCAGAGGGAAGAAAACGAACCGCTCCGGGAACAAACGAAAATCGACATGGATACTTTGCGGTTGAAGGTGGATTCGAAGGCTTCTGATTCGGAAATAAAAAAGGTTTTGGAGGCCCTTTCCGCCGATCAAAAGAAAAGGGAGGCGGATCGTGGAAAAATGAAAGAAGAACTATCCGCCATCCTGACGCCGACCCAGAGGGCCAAAATGCTGCTGGGAATGGAGCGTGGGGGAGGCGAAGGAATGAGGGGGATGAGGATGCGCCGGATGGGCGGCATGGAAGAGAATCACCCGGAGAATGGGAAGCCGCCCGCGCAGGACATGTGATAAAAGTCTATTTTTCGTCAGGTTTAAGGAGCCTTTCCCGGCGGGGAAGGCTCCTTTTTTATTAAAGGGCGATCCTTGAACTGGATGATAAAATGAAGTCGAACCCTTTTCCTGAAAGGACGATGGCATGCCCCTGTTTGAGCGAGAGTCCATCATCCCGGTTCCCGTCAAGGAACTTTTCGCCTGGCATAACCGTCCCCTGGTTTTTGAGCGGTTGACCCCGCCTTGGGAAAAAATCAGGGTTGTGGAAAAACAGGGAGGCGTTGAGAACGGCAGCCGCTTAGTTCTGGAAATCCGTCAAGGCCCTTTCCGCCGGCGGTGGGTCGCTGTCCACCGTGATTTTGTGGAAGGCCGCCAATTTTGCGACGAACAGGTTCAAGGCCCCTTCGCCCAGTGGGTCCATACCCATCAGTTTTTCCCAGAGGGCGAGAACGCCAGTCTTTTAAAAGACCACATTGAGTACCGGGCGCCGTTGGGATATTTGGGACAATGGGTCGCGGGCGGCTTTATCTTGAAAAAATTAAACCATCTTTTTTCCTTCCGGCACGCCCGAACCCATAACGATTTGAAACGTTATCACCCCTACGCCCAGGAACGCGCGTTGAAGATCGTCATCAGCGGCGCTTCGGGTCTTGTAGGTTCGGCCCTTTCCACCTTTCTTTCCTGCGCCGGTCACAGGGTTTATTCCTTGACCCGCCGCCCGCCGCGGCTGGAGGGAACCGGCATTATTTGGAATCCTCTTCGCGGGGAGGTGAACAAGAGTTTATTGGAAAACGCCGACGTGGTGATCCACTTGGCGGGAGAAAGCATCGCGGCGGGACGGTGGTCCCTGAAGCGGAAGGAAACCATCCGCCATAGCCGCACGGAGGGAACTAAATTTCTTTCCCAGACCTTGGCCGCCCTTCAGCGCCCGCCTAAAACCTTGATTGTGGCCTCGGCGGTGGGTTTTTACGGGAACCGGGGCGATGAAATTCTCACCGAAGAGAGCCCTTCGGGCGCGGGTTTTCTTCCGGAGGTCTGCCGGGCCTGGGAAGACGCGGCGGAGCCGGCGCGGAAAGCGGGAATCCGGGTGGTCCATCTTCGAACCGGCATCGTCCTTTCGTCTCTCGGGGGAGCGCTGGCTAAAATGCTGCCCCCCTTCCGGATGGGACTGGGCGGGAAAATAGGAACGGGGAACCAATGGATGAGCTGGATTTCCTTGGAGGATATGCTCGGCATTTTTTACCATATTATTTTTTCTCCCGGGATTTCAGGCCCAGTCAACGCCACCGCTCCCTGGCCCGTGACCAATTCGGCCTTCACCAAAATTCTGGGCCATGTCCTCGGCCGCCCGACGCCTTTTCCCCTGCCCGCCCCCGCCGTGAAATTTATTTTTGGGGAAATGGGGGAGGCGCTGCTGCTGGAAGGCCAGCAAGTGAAACCCGCTAAGCTGGAAAAATCCGGGTTTCAATTTCTTTATCCTGAATTGGAATCGGCCTTGCGGTGGGAGCTGGGGGCTTGAACTCAATTAGGAATTTGGAATGCGGAATTAGGAATGAAGGCCATCGGATTTTGGGCTTAAGTTCGAATAATTACTAATTTCGCATTCCGAATTACTAATTTATTCCTAGGTTTTTTGGATGGGTGGTTATGCACCTTTTTGGGTGAATATGCACTTTTGCCGGGGGAAAAATCCGGATTTTTCTGGGAAAACGGTTTCGGGCCCATGTTTAACGATGAAAAAAACCGCCGTTTTTTCCGCCGGAAAAACCATGAAGGCTTCAACCGGTGGTACACTTACGGTAAATTCACCTTAGGAAATTAAATGCCGCTGACACGGAAATCATTAACCCTTCTATTGCTCTTGGCCGGAACCTGTTCACCCCTTCGCGCCGCGAACATGACCATCATGACCACGACGCTTCCCAACGTGTTTGTTCCCGCCAATGTGACTATTAATGTGGGGGATTCGGTCACCTGGGTTATTGGCGCCACTCATAACCTTTATGTTGAGACGGCCGCCGGATCAGGGACTTGTTCCGCTCAATTTACCGGTACCCATTTCCAAACATTCAATACCGCGGGGATATACACCTTCCATTGCGCGGTTCATTCATCCTGCCTCACTTCACCTTGCAGTCCTTCCTGTACGGGAATGGTCGGGGCCGTCACGGTCATTGCCGCCGTGCCTACGAATACCTCTACTAATACGCCGACCCGAACGGCCACGCCAACGCCGACCCATACGATGTCGGCGACGCCGACACCAACGAATAGCATGACGCGGACCTCAACCTTTACTCCCACCAACAGCTTCTCCCCAACGGCTTCCTTTACATCGACCACTACCTTCACCAATTCTCCAACGAAGACTTTTACCAATACCGCCACCCAGTCCTCGACTCCTACTTCCACTTTTACCGTTTCCAACACGCCCACGAGATCGGCGACTCCCACCCCGACCTTGACGCCAACCAACACCTTAACGAACAGCCCCACCCGCACCCTGACGAATACTCCGACAGTTACTTCTACCTTTACTCTCTCCAACACACCGACCAGTACCTTTACTCGAACCCCCACGGCCACATTGACGGTGACTTCCACGAGTACCTCTTCCAACACTCCAACCAACACCTTGACCGCCACTTTTTCCAGGACCCCCACTAATACCTTGACCGTCGCTCCCACCAACACATTTACGAAAACCTTTACTTTGACTTCGACTGGGACAGCGACCAGTACCCTGACGAATTCTCCTACCAGTACCATCAGTAACACACCTACCAACACGCCGTTAGTCAGCAATACGCCGACCCACACTTCCACGGCTACCTTTTCCGGAACACCGACGAATAGCTTTACCAGTACCTTTTCGAAGACGCCGACCAATACTTCAACAGCCACGCCCACCAACACTTTTTCCCCTACCTTAACCCTGACCCGGACCGCGACGAACACACCAACGGCTACCTTGACATCCACAACCAGCAACAGTCCCACCAACACGCCGCTGGTCAGCAATACGCCGACCCACACTCCTACGGACACCTTTTCCGGAACGCCGACGAATAGCTTTACCAGTACCTTTTCGAGGACGCCGACCAATACTTCGACAGCCACGCCTACCAACACCTTTTCTCCTACCTTAACCCTGACCCGAACCTCGACGAACACACCAACGGCTACCTTGACATCCACACCCAGCAACAGTCCCACCAACACGCCGCTGGTCAGCAATACGCCGACCCACACTCCTACGGCGACCTTTTCCGGAACGCCGACGAATACGCCGACGGTTTCCATGACTCAGACCTTAAGCTTCACGTCGACCACGACGCCAACCAATACGCTTACCCATACCCCAACCGTGACCTCCACCAGCACCTTGACCCGAACGCCGACGAGCAGCCTGACGGCGACTCCCTCCAATACCGCTACCGCCAGTTTTACTTCAACGAACACCACCGCCAACACGGTTACCAGCACTTCAACGAATACCTCGACCGCTACCCTCACCCGCACTTTCTCGCCAACGAAAACGAGTACGCCGACCAATTCCTCTACCAACACTTTAACGGCCACCGCTACCAATACCGCAAGCAATACGGCCACCAATACCGTTACGAACTCCTCCACCAGCACCTCGACCGCGACGGCCAGCCCCACCGCCACTTTGACCCACACCTCAACTTCAACGCCTACCGTCACCAGCACTTTGACGTCCTCGTCCACGCCGACGATGTCGCCAAGCTCAACGGTTACCCCAGGCGGCCCTGATATTGGGGCTCCGGTGGCTTATCCCAACCCCGCGACCGGAGACAACACCAAGATCCAGTTCACTTTGGGTCAGCCGGGGGACGTCAAATTCCTGGTTTTCACCACGGCATTCCGGAAAGTTCTGGAAAGACCCATGGGGAACCTTCCCGCAGGGCTTGAGAATTTCAGTATGGAATTGAAGGATCAGCGGGGCGCGGCGCTGGCCAACGGGATTTATTATCTGGTGGTTACCAACGGTTCGAAACGGGCCGTGGGGAAACTGCTGATTTCTAAATAAGACCTATTTTTTTGTTGGGCTTTGCAACGAGCCTAGCTTGGCGACTTGGGGCCAAAGAACCGTCACACCCAATACCACCAGGATGCTCCCCATGCCGCCGAATATGACTGAGGGAATCAGGCCGAAAAGGGCCGCCGTCGCACCGGATTCAAATCCCCCGAGTTCGTTTGAGGAATGGATAAATATATAGCTGACAGCGTTCACCCTTCCCCTCATGGAATCGGGCGTTAACACTTGGACCAAAGTGCTCCGGACAATCACGCTGATCAGATCCAGCGCTCCTGTAACCACCATCATCAAAAATGACAGCCAAAACCAATGGGACAGGCCGAAAACAATTGTCGCGGCCCCAAAACCCGCGACAGCCCACAACAAAGTCCTGCCTGCTTTTTTCATGGGGCCATGATGGGCCAAAAGCATGGAAGTGACAAAGGCCCCCAAGGGCGGGGCGGCTTGCAGCCATCCTAGTCCCACCGAACCACAATGAAGGACGTCCTCGGCGAAAGCCGGGAGCATGGCCACGGCTCCTCCCAACAGAACCACGAACAAATCCATGGTGATGGTGGCCAGGATCAGATGGTTCTTTCGGACGAATCTCAGGCCCGTTAAAAGGGAATCCAAATTAAGAGGTTCGCGCTTGAAGACGGGTCGTTCCTGCCGGATGGCCAGCACCGCGGCAAAGAAGGCAAGCTCCAAAAGAACGTCCAGGCCGCAAACTCTTGAGTATCCGATCAAGGCGTACACCAGTCCGCCGAGGGCTGGGCCGACCACAGAGGCAACTTGGAAAATACTGCTATTCCAGGTAATGGCGTTCGTGAAATCCTTTTGGGGAACCAACTGGGGCAGGAGGGCTTGGCGGGCCGGATCGCAAAAGGCCCGGTTGAATCCTGTTATAAAAAGAAGGGAATACATCAAGGGAATAGAATAGGGGAGAAGCGGCGCGAGGGCCAGGCCCACGGCGGAAAGCGCGTAAAGAAGGTTGCAAAAAAGAACAATTGTTTTTCGGTTGAAACGGTCGGCCACGGCTCCGCCGGGAATCATGAAGAAGAAGATGGGAATCCAAATAAAAAGACCAACGAGCCCCAGGGCGAACATGGAATGGGTTTGTTGGTAGATTTTCCAACCCACCGCCAGTCGGAGCATCTGTTGGCCGATAACGGAAAGGAAATTTCCGAAGGTGTAATAGCGGTAGTTCGCGTGGCGGAAGGCGGCGTAGGGATCGTGGAGGGATTTTGGTCTCGAAGTGGAAAGCATAGAACGGCATTGTATCGGCCGATCGTCTAAATAAAAAGGGCTTAAGCCCCGGTCCCGGGTTAAAATGTTTTAAATCCATTCAGTGAGGAAAAAGAATGCCTTTCGTTCAAACGGACCGGGGAAGGTTTTACTACGCCGAATACGCCTCACAGGGGCCCGTGGTTTATCTGCTTCACGGATTGACCGCTAAGAGCCAGGATTGGGGAGGGATCCCTGATGTGTTGGCGAAAACCGGGTTCCATGTTTTTGTATTCGACATGAGGGGCCATGGGCAAAGCGAAGGTTCGACAAGCTCACCGCAGGTAAACCCGCAATTTGGATATACCCCCCAGGATCACGGGATGGATATCGCCGCCTGGGCGGAGGCGCTCGGGCATCCTCCGCTTCACGTGGTGGGCCATTCCACCGGGGGCCGGAACGCCTTGGTTTTCGCCGGGCTCTATCCCGAAAAAACCTTAAGCCTCACGGTCATCGATCAAACCTTGAATCCCGACGCGGATAGCTGGAAGAAATACATGGGACGGTATCTGGAATTTCCCACGCCTTTTATGGATGAAGCGCAATTGGACAAGTTTCTGGAGAAAAAATTCAATAAAGACCTGAGGCGCCAAGTTTATTACAAGGGGCAATTTTGGAAAAACGACCTGGGGCAGTGGGACTGGAACTACTCGACCGAGGCCGCCTGGAAGACCCAAAAGCATGGCAGGGAAAAAGACGCCCATGATTTATTGCCAAAGGTGCGGTGCTCGATGCTTTTCATGAAGGGCGGGAACAGCGATTATGTGCCTTTAGAAGAGGTGGAAGTTATTCAGAAGCTCATGCCCCAGGGGGAATTCGTGGTCGTTCCCGACGCCGAGCACGCGATTTTCCGTGATAACCCCGAAGGTTTTTTGAAGGTTCTTGTTCCGTTCCTGATGAAGGAAAGCCGCGGCCATTTGTTCGTCCCGATGGAATAGGCCCAACCTGCGGCCAGTATTTTATTTAGAAAATAAAAAAGCCTGAACGTTGCCGCGCAGGCTTTGATCAATACAAACCACAAAAAAAGGCGCTTGCGCGCCCGTGGGTTACTTCTTTTTTTTCTTCGCGGCCTTCTTAGCTTTCTTCGCCATGGTTAACCTCCTTCAACGCTTGACATGTATCCATCCTAGCATGGGTACCGCCGGTAGATTTTTATATCTTTGTCGGGGAAGAGTGATGGGGAAGAATCTAGTTGCATTCTGGGGAAAAGAGGGGGAGATAAAGGCCGCCCTCCGCTGTCCGCTCTCCGCCTTCCGGAAGGCTCAATCCGAGAATGAACAAACTAATCCGCTCCTCAACTGAGATCGTCAAAAAATTTGTCCCGAAAATAAAAAAGCCCCGGTGGCTTTCGCCATCGGGGCTTTTTGAAGCGATTAAGATCTAATTAGATCTTAACGACGTTCTCGGCCTTGAGGCCTTTATCTCCGCGGGCAACCTCGAATTCAACGCGGTCCCCCTCGTTCAATGATTTGTATCCCTCGCCTTGAATGGCCGAATGGTGCACAAATACGTCCTCACCACCGTCCTGGGAGATGAAACCAAAACCCTTCTCGTTCTTAAACCACTTCACTGTTCCTTGAGCCATTGTTTGAAACCTCTACTTTTTTTCTAAAAATTTAACAACACCGATCGGGCTGTCAAAGCCCCGAAAGGAGTCTCTATCCTACAGGGACTGGAGAGAATAGGTGAAAAATCGACAGTTATTTTGAATTAATAAGGAAAGAAGGCCCTTGGGGGAGAATGGGCCTTTTGGCCCCGTTTGGGCCAAAAGACGCCTTATTCGTACCTTAAGGCCATGATGGGGCTTAATCTCGAGGCTTTGTAGGCGGGCCAAATACCGAAAACCATTCCAACGACCGCGGAGAAAATCGTGGATACCAAGACCGCCATCGGCGTCACGATGGTGGTCCAACCGAGCCAAAGGGAAATGCCTTCGGACAGGCCCCAGCCCAAGAGGATCCCTAAAATGCCGCCGGTCAAACTGACGACGATGGACTCGATCAGGAACTGGGAAAGGATGTCCAGGCGCCTGGCGCCGATGGCTTTGCGAAGGCCGATTTCACGGGTTCTCTCCGTGACGGAAACCAGCATGATGTTCATGATGCCGATGCCGCCGACAAAAAGGGAAATGGCGGCGATAGCCGTCAATAAGATGGAAAAGATCTGGGTTTGACTGTTGCGGGCGGCCTGGATATCCGCCATATTCCGCACCTGAAAGGCGTCTTGGTTGGCCGGCAGGTTCGGGATGTGTTTGAGCTTCATCATAAAGGATGTGACCGCATCCGCCACCGGGCCCGTATCCTGGGCGTTATCGGCCTCGATATCCACCAGGTT
>CAZHFP010000071.1:0-13232 GCA_964531065.1 uncultured bacterium | reverse complement strand
ACCATGGGCGTGAATTCGGTGTTCTTGTGGGAGCCGTCGCAGAAGGGCTGGCTCTTGGATAACCCGCAGGCGCACCAGGCGTAGGTTTTACCCGCTTCCAGCTCCACCTTGGCGGGAAATTTCGCGGCGATTGTTGGCTCGGACATAAGCACCTCCACTTAGAATTGAGTTATATAAGGATGCTAGTGAGGTTTGATTTGAAAAGATAGGCCCGGACAGAATTTAGAGTTACGAAAAAGTAACTTTTGCCCCTTTTAACCGATGGAACGCAAGCTGACATGGGTCCCACTCCGACTTATAATGCGGTTCATCCCAAAGGAAAATGGATGCTTCGAAACCCACCCCCCCTCACCTTCGCGCTGGTTTTTTCAATCGTTTTTTTCGGAATGTCCCGGATCCTTTTTGCCCAAGAGGAGGACCTGCGCTTCCAAGTGGTCGACCTCAAGGGAAAAGCTTTTGTTTACCGGGACGAGGACGATGTGACCGCCCGCCTCCACAAAAACCAAAAGGTCGATGACGGCGATAAAATTTTCACCGATCCGAAAAGCGAAATCGTTCTGCGCTTGAAGGGCCGGGCTTACCTGCGGCTGGCCTCCAACAGCAAAATCGTTTTCTCCAAACTTCGTTGGAATGACGCGAGGGGCGTCCAATTGCGGATCAACCTGGTCAAGGGCCGGATGTTGATGCAGTTGGACCGGATCCAAAAACCCGCCTACGAGATCACCGCTGGTAAAATGCTATACCGAGCCCACGGAACCCTATTCGATGCCTCGCGCAAAAAGGAAGTTATTTACCTGACCTCTTATGATGGCGTTATGGTCGCCAATTTCCCAAGCCAAACGGTATTGGTAAAGGAGGGCCAGGTTATGAGAATCGAGAATGGCCGGTTTCGCTATAAGCATTATTTGAAAATCGAGGACAAGGCCAGACTAGAAGATTGGCAGAATCAATTGTCGGAAATCAGGGGAAAACACTCGCAAGGTTCACGATAACCCGGAAAACCGCCGATTTAACACCGCCGTGCCCTTTTAAAAGCTATAATGACCTCTCGACATAAGTGACGGAAATGACAAACGACCCTTGGGACGCTTGTTGGCGTTGCGGGTCAAAGAGGATTTATGGCTTTTCTAGACAGGGTTTTGGATCCACCTTCCTATGGGTACCTTCGAAACCAAAAATTATATGTGCCTTCCCACGCCGAGATTTTCCGTGAATTTTTCACCCGGTTGAATATTTTTAAATCCCGGAAAAACTGGCTGCCTCTTTTCAGCTGGGCGGTGGTCTTGGTTTTGGCGCCATTCTTCTTTCTTTTCCTCTTCCACTATTTCACCTGGAAACTTTTTCTCATCGCCTTTCTTTACAGCATGGTGATCTTGGGAACCCACGGTACGATTTACCTTCACCGCTATTCCACCCACCACGCGTTTACTTTCAAAAACCGGTTCTGGCTTTTCATCCTCCGCAATCTGGTGATCAAGTTGATTCCCGAGGAAGTCTATGTGGTCTCCCATCATGTTCATCATTACATTTCCGAAAAGCCGGGGGATCCCTATAACGTTTATGGGGGCTGGCTCTATTGTTTTCTCGCCGACGTGAATCACCAATCGATTGCCAAGGATTTTTCAAAGGAAGAGTACCTCAGGGCCGCCACACTGGTCCGCCACACGGACATGGGGGTCAACAGCTACGAACAATACCAACGGTGGGGATCCATCGCCCACCCTGTCCGCACCTTTTTTCAATTCACCTTGAATTGGGCCTTCTGGTTCGGGGCTTTTTATTTAATAGGGGGAATCCCTCTGGCGGTCACACTTTTCGGCGCCTCCGCTTTTTGGGCGGTCGGTGTCCGCACTTTTAATTTTGACGGCCACGGCGGGGGCAAGGACAAACGCAAAGAAGGAATCGACTTCAATCGGAGCGATCTTTCCATCAATCAGCTTTGGCCCGGTTTAGTCACGGGTGAATGGCACAATAACCACCATCTCTACCCCAGCGGAATCCGGGCAGGGTTCCTTCCCTACCAATGGGACTACGCCTGGCTTTTTATCGTTGTTTACAAGTGGATCGGGGCTATTGATAACTTAAGGGACTATAAGGATCAGTTTTACACCAAGCACTATGAGCCTTACTTAAGGCAAAAAGCTTTGGAAAAAGCCCAAGGCCACACCGCCTAAGCTTTGAGCTCCATTCCTTCTTGACTCTCTCCTTGAATCATCCGACAATTGCGCTCCCAAATGCCGTTGTCCGTCGCATGTCGTCCGTCGGCAGCCAGGCTAATAAAAGGAAAAGGCAGATAGATGATTTCGGCTAAAGACATCACCCTTCGATTCGGAAAAAAAACCCTCTTTGACCACGTCACCGTCAAGTTCAACCCAGGCTATTGCTACGGTCTGATCGGCGCCAACGGGGCGGGCAAGTCCACCTTCATGAAGATTCTCTCCGGCGAAATCAAACCCGATGACGGGGAGATCGCCTTGGACCGGGGCGTCAAGGTCGCGATGCTCAAGCAGGATCAATACGCCTTCGACGAGTACTCGGTCCTCGACACGGTTTTGATGGGCCGGGAAGACCTTTGGAAAGTCCAACAGGAAAAAGACGCCCTTTACGCCAAACCCGAAATGACCCACGATGAGGGACTG
Source organism: uncultured bacterium (assembly GCA_964531065.1). Classification (GTDB taxonomy): domain Bacteria; phylum Oederibacteriota; class Muellerivitia; order Muellerivitales; family Muellerivitaceae; genus PALSA-1180. The sequence continues at coordinate 10,593 of CAZHFP010000071.1, read as the reverse complement.
CGCGCCGCGGAACTGGAAGCCCATTTCGGCGACATGGACGGTTATACCATCACCGCGGCGGCGGGGGAGTTGCTGGAAGGCCTGGGCATTGATACGGAGAAGCATGATTGGAAAATGAAGCAATTGACCGGAGGATGGAAAGTCCGGGTGCTTCTCGCCCAGGTTCTCTACGCCAAACCGGGCGTCCTTCTTCTCGATGAGCCCACCAACAACCTGGATATTCGGACGATTGATTGGTTGGAAGATTACCTCAATTCTTACGACGGCACCATCATCGTCATCAGCCATGACCGCCATTTTCTCAACCACATCTGCACCCACATCGCCGACGTGGACCGGGAGAAGGTCACGGTTTATTCGGGCAATTACGATTTCTTCGTGATGGCGTCCAAACAAACGCTGGACACCAAAATGACCGAGAACGTCCGCAAGGAAAAACAAATCGCCGAACTCAAAGCCTTCGTGGCCCGCTTCTCCGCTAACGCCAGCAAGAGCGCCCAGGCCACCAGCCGGGCCAGGCTTCTGGAAAAAATTGAGTTGGAAACTATCATCCAATCCTCCCGGCAATACCCGAGGCTTTTCTTCAAGGAAAAACAGGGAGCGGGCAAAGATATCTTGAACGTCAAGAGCATCAGCAAGTCCTATGGTGATTTAAAAGTTCTCAGTAAAATCAGCTTCATCGTGGGCAACGGCGACAAGCTGGCCATCATCGGCCCCAACGGTGTGGGAAAAACAACCCTCATCAAATGCCTGGTGGGTTCCTATAAAGCCGAAGGTTCGGATCTGGCCCAGTGGGGTGTGAAGCCGGAGGAAGGGACTGTGGCCTGGGGAAGCACTGTGGCTTTGAGCAGCATGCCCCAAGACGTAAAAGAGGAATTGACGACCGACGTGACGGCGCTCCAGTGGCTCAGACAGTTCGCCCCATTGGAAGAAGGTCAAGTGATCCGAGGAATGCTGGGCCGGATGTTGTTCACGGGGGAAGAACAGGACAAGAGCGTGAAGGTATTGTCCGGAGGCGAATGCCAGCGCATGGTGCTGTCCCGGCTGATGCTGGAGGGAGCCAATGTGCTTCTTCTGGACGAGCCCACCAACCATATGGACTTGGAATCGATCGAGTCCCTGAGCACTTCTTTGGCCGACTATACAGGAACGGTCATTTTCTCCAGCCATGACCAAGACTTGATCGGAAAAGTCGCCAACCGTATCCTGGAATTAAAGCCCGATGGGACCTTTACCGACTTCAAGGGCGCCTACGCCGAGTATGAGGAATGGACCGCCCTGGAGGCCAAAAGGGCTAAAGAAAACAAGGCGAAATCCGGTTCTAAAAAATAGCTATCGGCTGCTAGCTGTCAGCTGATAGCCAAACCTTTTACTTACAAGCGCAAACGTTATAATACAGTTCAGAAATAAACGGTTTTGGAGGGGATTCATGGCGGATAACGATTGGCAGGGAAGGCTTAAGACGGGGCGCAACGAAGATTGCCCCTGTGGATCGAAGAAGAAATACAAGAAATGCCATTTGGAAGCGGATGAGAAGATGAAAAGCGCCCAGATCAGTAAGGTTAACGCTGAGGCTGGTGAAAAAATGAAGGCTGAGGATCACGACCATGATCACCACGGCCATGACCATCCGCACGCCCACAAGCACGAGAAGGGCGGCCCCAACCGGCCCAACACCTCGCAAAATAGCAGCAAGCAAATAAGCGCTCCCCGCAAAACGGGAGTGGGGTGATTTAATTAGGAATGAGGAATTGGTAATTAGGAGTTAAACCCTTTTATCAAAAGACTCAAATTCCTAATTCCGCATTCCTAATTCCTAATTTATTTTAAGGAGTTTCATCATGAGCAAACGTGAGAATATCAGCACCGGCTCAAAGTGGGAGCCGACCATTGGCTATTCCAGGGCGGTGAAGGTGGGGAACTATATTCATGTTTCGGGAACCACCGCCACGGGGCCAGACGGCAAGGTGGTCGGTCCGGGAGATCCTCAGGCCCAGACCATTCAAACCCTTAGGAATATTGAAGCCGCCCTTCAAAAGGCCGGCGCGGGACTCAAAGACGTGGTTCGGACCCGCATGTTCGTCACGAAAATCGGCGAATGGGAAAAATACGGCAAGGCCCACGGGGAGTTTTTTACCGATATCCGCCCCGCCACGACCATGGTGGAAGTTAGCCGCTTGATCGATCCGGAGATGCTGGTGGAGATTGAAGCCGACGCCTACATCGGGTGAGAATCACCCGATGAATTAGGAATGAGGAATTAGAAGTTAGGAATTACACAAAAACCTTAATTCTAAGCCGATAAAAAATTCCTAATTCCTAACTCCGCATTCCTAATTATAAGCATGGTTTTAAAGATAACCGGTTTGAAAAAGGATCGCGCTTGGAATCCTCAAAGATATGGAAGCACAGACCCTACCGTTCTTCCGACAAGGAAGCCTGCCTGCGGATATTCGACAGCAACAGCCCCAGCTATTTTCTTGCCAATGAGCGGGATATCTTCGCCAAGTACCTGGACAATCACGCGGAAGGTTATATGGTGGTGGAAACGGCGGATCGGGCCGTCATTGCCTGCGGGGGGTATGTCATCGGCCTCGACGGCGGGGCCGCCAGTTTTTGCTGGGGCATGGTGGATAAGGAGTGGCACGGAAAGGGTCTGGGAAAGTTTCTTCTGACCAACCGCCTTTCTTCTCTCGCCCAGATCCCCAAGATGAAGCTGATCCGCATGGATACCAGCCAGCGCAGCGTGGAATTTTTCATGAAATGGGGCTTCAAGACCTACCGCATCACGCAAAACCATTATGGTCCGGGTTTTCACCGGCACGAGATGTACCTGATATTGGATGATGAGAAAATCAGGGAAATTCTGACGAACAGTCAATAGAGGAGCGGTATGGGACATTTATGGATGCCGGATATTCCTATCTTGGAAAAAATACTTAGGTCCGCGGTGGTTTATTTTTTTATTCTCATCGCTTTTCGGTTCACGGGTAAAAGGCAGGTGGGCCAGCTGTCGCTCTTTGACCTGGTGGTCCTGCTGATTATTTCCAACGTGGTCCAAAATGCGGTCATCGGCAACGATAATTCCCTGGGCGGAGGCATGATCGGTGCCGTGACCATCCTGGCTCTGAACTGGTTGGTCGTGGAAGTCTCCTATCGTTTCAAACCGGCCCGGCGGCTGCTGGAAGGGGAACCGACGCTCTTAATTCATAACGGAAAAGTACTTCAAGCGAATCTGAAACGGGAACGGATCACCATAGAAGACCTGCAGGCGGCCTTGCGGCGGAACGGCGGGGAAAGCATCGATCACGTGCGCTACGCGGTGCTGGAAGAAAACGGCCAGATCAGCGTAGTTCCTAAAAGCTAAATAGGATATGGAACCACAGAGTGAACAGAGTTACACGGAGTACGGCAAGAGAAGATGGTTTTAAGCATCAATATAATTTTGATTCACTCTGTGTAACTCTGTTCACTCTGTGGTTCAAATGGTTGTTATTTTCAGCTGTTTTCATCGGCGGTTTTTCCAGCAGGCTCTTCACGACCGGCAAAATTTGGATATCGGATTTTTGGGCCTGTTTCCGCAGCCGCTCAAAGGTCGTTTGGGGCCAGCCCTGCTGAAAGAAGTTCACCAGCCAGGGTGGAACCGTTCCCTTCGGATCGCAATGGATCTCCGCCTCCACGTAGGTTTCGTCCGATAAGCTCATCGGGACCATATTGAACTCGCAGGTCATCGTGCCCCGGACGTATTTCTTGGAAGGGGGCGCCAGGTCATCTTCGGCCGGATGATAGGTGACCACCACACTCCGTTTCACGGGATCGGCTTTCAATGTGACATGGGAAACGAAATCCCTGTCGTGCATCAGCGAATCGAAGGGAAAAGGGATTCCCGCGTGATCGTATTCGATAAATTCGATGGGTGAAATTTCCCGGACCACTTTGGAAGAAACCAAGCTGTCGATCCATTCGGTGCCCCGGGTGGTGTCGATGATGATGGAAGCGACCTTCTCCACGGGCGCGTCCACGATGCCCTCTCCCCGGAAAGCGATGACTTGGCTTCCCTCGACTTTGGACCAATAGAGATTCAATCCCTCCGCTGTACTGCATTTTTTCCACTTGAATTTCATTTCGGCCAGGGAAGGAGGGTTGGCGGCGGGGTTCGATGGGACTGTTTCGCTGAAAAGAGGCTGAGCCAAACAGAGGATAAAAAGTATTGAATAAAAATTTCGGTTCATCCGGTTCCTGTTCCTAAAAATGAAGTGGGGAAATCATAACGCCCTTTGGACAGTCGACCAAGTTTTTTTAGCGGGCCGCGGGGACTTGGTCGGGATGGGCCTTTAACCAATCCAGGGCTGTTTGGGCTTCGGTTAAATCCAAGGGCGCCAGTGTCGCCTTGCGAAAAGCCACCTCCGCTTCCCTGTCCCTGCCTTTTTCCAAAAGCAGCAGGCCGACTTTGTAATAAAGTTCCGCGGTCGGATAGCCGCGGGTCACGGCCATTTGATAGGACAGCAAATGTTGGTCATAGTTAAATTTTTTGTACTCATAAGCGGCTCTTTTATTCCAATACACCGATTCGAGAAAAGGCTCCCCGTGGACCGCCGGATAGGCTGTCTCCAACAAGCGGAGAATGGGATCAAAATCCTCGCCGATTTGGGAAAATCTTAAGTTATCCGCTTCCTGGAAAAACGCGTGGGCCTTGGTCCACTGGTTTAAGGCCGGTTGGTGGAGGGGGGCCGCGGTAAGAAGACCCAGCATATTTCCTCCATTTTCCAACGACAGGTTTTTGCCCACCCAAAGCCATTGCCCATCGTGAAAATTTTTTTCAAGAAAAGGTTTGTAATGGATGTTGGCGAAAACGCCGATCCAGCCTGGGTTTTCCACCAGAAGGGCGGAATTTCGGCTGGCATTAAAGGGATAGGTCATGACCGAAAGGGTGGGATCGTTGAAAGAGTCATCGTCGAAATCCGTGAGGATAAATCCCGGGCCCCTCTTCGCTTGAAAGTCATTCAAGACCAACCAGGCCCGGTACCGCTCCAATGATTTTAACGGCCTCCCAAAAATTTCCGGGTGAGCGTCGGGTTCGCGATAGGGAGCGGTGAGCAGGTTGAAATCCCAGAGCCCGGTCAGGGCCAGGACCGAAACGAAAACCGCCAATCGTTTCTGGGGGGGAAGGCTGCTTAAAAAAGAATGAAGCCCCAGGGCTGCGATAAAGAGCAATAGCGGCAATTCTTGGGCGATACGGAAGGTTTCTAAATTGGGGGAGAGGGCTCCCGGCAAAAGGAACAAGAAGAAGGTCAAGGCGGCCCAGCGGATTAAAATTAAACGCCGCAATCGGAACAGCTCCAGGACGCCGGAAAAGAAAAAGGACCCTAAGAGGGGATTCAGAAAGCCGCCCCAGAGAGGGGTGTAGGCGGGATCTTGCTCGTAAGAGCCCCACAGCAAAACAGCGAAATACTTCGCAAAGCCCTCGAGCATATGAAACCCCTTGAACCAGCCGCCCCAAGGGGAAAGGGAAAGGATATGGCGCCCGTAGCCTTCCGTCAGCACGGCGGATAAAAAGGGAAGCAGGGCGAAAAGGAAAGCGCCGCCAAAAAAATAAAAATTTTTAAAATCTTTTTTCGGCGATCCGATCATCCCCCAGGTGATCGAACAAAAGAAAAAGGCCGCCACGCCCAGCCAGGGCGTAAAGGTGAAGGATCCGAGGCCTAAGATGATTCCCAGGACGATGGAGCGGTTTCTTTTGATTTTCTCTCCGGAAGCTTGGCAAAAGCTGCCCCAGGCGTTGAGACAAAGGCAAACCCAAAGGGGAATCCAAATTCCCTGGTGGCAAAATCTCCCGATATAAAGGGGCCAGGTGCTGAAAGCGAGAAGCCCTCCGCAGACAAGGGCCAAGGAATTTGAAAAAAAACGGCGGGCGGCGAAAGTGCCGGCGGCCGCCGTTAAAAGAGAAACGATGGCGGAAGGGAACCAAAGGCAAAAGGCGGAGCTGAAGCCGCATTTAAAAAGAAGGGCGGCGCACCAAACCGGAAGAGGCGGGGCTTCCCCAAAGGTATAAAAGAATTTCCAAGACCAATGTTTCGAAAGCTCGATGGCCAGGGTGCCGTTCCAGCCCTCGTCCAAGGTCGGCCAGCGAAAGAGCGTCTCAAGCTTGTAAAAGCGGAGAATGACCGCCAAAAACAGCGCCCCGGCAAGGAGCCAGACCGGCGGGGAAAGTTTTAAATCGGTTCCGAAAGACGGTTTTTCCCCGCGGGGCGGGGGGGAGGCGGTGCGCAATCCCACATAAAGCGGAAGGAGGATTCCAAAGAGCCCAACCATCCACTGGGTTTGAGGCGGTGCGTCTCCATAGGAGATGTAGGCATTGGCGAGAAAAAATACGGCTAAATAAATCCATCGGTTTTTTTCCAGGCTGAAAGGATGGGACAAAAGAAGGGCCTCGGTTTTTTTGGAATTCAAATGGTTCAATGAATGCTTTTCAATGTTGGCTAACGACGGACGACGGCTTTTAGACGTAACTGACGTTGTTGACCTTGGTCAGGCCTGGATCACTGGGTGCTAATTTTTCACCTTTTTTCCGGCGGGGGCGCTTGGCGGGTTTCTGGGCTTTTTGATGGTAATGAAGGGCCAGGAGAATGAGTCCAATGACCGCGTACATTAACCCGAACTTAGGGGCTGAGGCCACTCCGAAGCCGTTTTGCACGCCGGTCTCGGTCAAGCGATAGGCGTGAATGAGGCCGGCAAAAGAAAGACCGGAGGCCGTGAAGATCCACCAGGCGGCCTTATCAAATTTCCGCTCGATGAGAAAAACCATGACCGCGGCGAAAATCATAGAAATGAGCAAGGTTCCCTGATTGAGGACGATGATGCCCCTAATAAATAAATTATTTTCAGCCAACTTGTCCGCGAAGGCGACCGTCATGGGGACACCCGCCGCACGGAGCGAAGTTTCGAGCACATAAAAGACATAAGCGGCGAAAGCCGGGATTAATCCGAAGGCGACGGCTAACGAATGTTCCTTAGGGATTTCCATGAAAGCCTGGGCGGTGATGATAATGGCGACCCACAGCAGGATGCCGAAAATGCATTCCCGGGGGACGATTCTTAAAAATAAACTCACCCCGCCGGTGAGGCAAAGTAGCGTGATCAGGGTTCCGTTCAGGATGGAGTAGCCATGTCGGGCTCCCATCGCCTTCCAGCCGGGGTGCCCGATGTAGATAGTGGTGGGGAAAGGGCTGCCGAGCAGGGCCGCGAACAATGTGGCGATGCCGTTGGTGAGAAGCGAGGGCTTGGTCGGATAGCGGTCGCCCGCGGCCTCCGCAGATTCCAAATTTTGCAGGGAGCCGATAACGTTGAACAGGCCCATGGGAATAATGACCGCCAGATATTTCCATCCGGTGGCGCTTAACAAAAGCGCGAACAGATCGCCCGGTACGGGCAGAGGGGGATAAATCGACCAATTGATGGGGTCCGAGGACATGTTGGAATAGACCAAAGTAGGGCTGATGGCGTGAAAAGCCCAATAGAGAATCGTTCCCCCCACCACCGCCAAAAAACCGCCCGGCAAGGACAGGGGCCACTTCATTCGGGAGGCGTAAGAAATGAGAATCATAAAAGTGGGAAGGATGCCGATCAGGGGGTTGGCGAAAATTTGGAAGATGAAATCCATGGCGATGAAGGTGATGGCGATTCCCGCCAGCGCACAAAGCAGGGCCGCCCGGGGTGTGTGTTTTCGGAGCCAATCCCCCGCGTAAGCGCCGCCCACTTCCATCAACCCGTTCAAGAAACAGGCGAAGAGGCCGGCCTGCCAAGCCAATTTATAGTTTCCCGTCTCGCGGAAAACAGGCGCCATGATCAAGATGATAAAGGCGATCAGGCTCGGCGTATTGATGCCGAAGGGCAGCGCCGTCACATCCGTTCGCTTGGAAGTCAGGGCCAGCCGACGGGCCTGCCAGGCGTAAAAAAGGTTTCCGGCTAGGATCGAAATGGCGGCTCCGGGCAAAATTTGGCCGGTGATAAAGTCCGCGGGAAAACCGCAGAAGACTTTGCAAAGGAAGCCGATCAACATCAGCTGTAAGACGTTGTCGATAAAGAGGCCGAAAAACCCGTCCAAGTCGCCCCGGGTAAACCAGGGAAGTTTTGCGTTTTTGGGATGGGAAGAACGGGAGGGGTCAAGATTTTTAAACAGGGAGGAGGGATCTTTTAAGGCGGCTAGGATCTTTTCCATGGGAAAAGACTAAACGGCTTCCCAAGGCTGGTCAAGGCATTTATCCCAATTTCCAGGGGTTTTTAGGGAGGACAAACCCGCCGCGGGGTCAAAAAAAATCCGTTCCGGATATTGACAGCTATTATGATAATCAGTATAAGTGACTATCAGCTTATCTATTGATTAAGGATGCGGCATGAATCCCCTCAAAAAAAACCACATCGAAACCCTGCCCGGCCTTCCGGAAATGATCCTGGAGCGAATTGGTTTTTTGCTGGGCCGTTCAGTCCTCAAAATGCAGGAAATTAGCGGGGAAGCCTTGAAACCCTTTGGGATCACCAGCAAACAGCTGGGCATCCTTTTAATCATCAAAGAAAAAGGGGAACAGCCCCAACAGGAAATCGGGAAATGCATGCATGTGGACCGTACCACCATGGTCCAGCTGATTGACGGCCTTGAAAAATTGGGAATGGTCGAACGCAAGGAAAATGCCGAAGACCGCCGGGCCTACTCTATGGCCATCACCGCCAAGGGACGGGACGTCCTTTCCAAGGCCATGCAGGCCGCTCTTCAAGCTGAAAAGGAATTCTTGCAGGGGCTGGCTTCCAAAGACCAAAAGGAATTGGTCCGTATTCTCAAGCAGTTGGTGCTGCATCATTTCGCGCCTAAAGCGAAAGAAGTTTAAACCAATCAGTCTGGCCGGGGATCAATCTTCTGAATGGGTGTTTTAAAAAGGAGCCGATATGGTGAAGCCGTCAAAAATATTATTTTGTTTGGTCCTGGGGATATTGTCCGTTGGGACTGCGCTCCCCCAGGATACCGCTGGAAATTTAACGCTTCAGGCCGCTGAACAGGAGGCCGTGGAGCATTCCCCCCAGTATCAACGGGCCCTGTCCGAAGAGCGGGAAGCGGGCTGGGGACAAATGGAGGCCGTCTCCGATGGTTTTCTTCCCCACCTGGCGGTGAAGGGCCAGTATTTTCCGGAAGTCCAATACTCCGCCCTCAACGTTCAGTTTGGAAATTTCCCGCCCAGCCAGTTCCCCGGAATTTTTCCCAAAACATCCCTGGCGTTGGACGCCAGTTTCGATCTCTTTGACGGCTTCCGCAATTTGCATAAGCTGGACGCGGCCAACCACCAGCACGAGGCCGCTAAAATTATGGCCGGCCGGTCCTTGCTGGATTTAGGCGGGAGAGTGGAACTGGCCTTTTATCGGGCCTTGGCCGCCCAGATGCTGTCGGACATGGCCGACCAAAACGTGAAGACCCTGGAGGACCATTACCGCATCGCCGAGGATGTCCTCAAAAGCGGCCAAGCCACCCGCTATGACCTGCTTCGGGTGGATGTCCAACTCTCCGAATCCAAGTCCGACCAATTGACGGCCCATGACAACGTTCTTCTGGCCCGGGAAACCCTGGCTCAGGTGATGGGCTTGAAAAACGACAACCGACCCTTAAAAGGGGAATTGCCCGTCCTGGATCCGGATGCCTTGCTGAAGAGCCTGACGGACGATGATTTAAAACAAAGTCCGGACCTTCGGGCCGGAGAATTAAAAGCCTTGGCCGCGGATGATCAAAGCGCGGCCTCGGAAAATTTCTGGTTTCCTAAAGTTTCCGTGGTTGGGGAATACGAGTGGTACAACAGCCCGGATTATCTTGGCGGATCAGTGGTGGACTCCAGCGTCTACCGGAACAGCTACTTCCTGGGGGCTTCGGCCTCATGGGATATTTTGGACGGGGGATTATCCCTGGCGAAAGCCAACGAAGCGGGAGAAAAGGCGAAACAAGCTAAGGAAGAGTATGAAGCGGTCAAACTTTCCACGCCTTACGATTTCAACCTTTGGAAACGAAGATTGATTTCCAGCACGGCCCTTTACCAGGCCAAATTGACGGATGTGGAAAAAGCCAAAGAAAGCGCCAGACTAGCCACAGCGGGGTTTAAAGCGGGAACCCGCACCACCACCGATGTTTTGGACGCTGAATTGGAGCAATACCGGGCCGCGGCGGGAATGGTCGAGGCTCAAATTAACGCGTTGGAAGCGATGTTTAATCTGGAATTAGTTTTGGGGAGGAAGGTTCGTCATGAGTAACGAGAAAAAGAAAAATATCATCGGATTGGTGGCCGCGGCGGCGGCTATTCTCATTTTTTATTTTGTTTATCAGGGCTACCGCTACGAAGGCACGGACGACGCGTCCATCCAAGCCCACAGCCTGATGTTGTCCGCCCGTATTGGCGGCACGGTTGAAAAGGTGCTGGTGGACGAGAACGACAAGGTCAAGGCAGGCCAGGTTCTAGCCCGGATCGACAGTCAAGACTCCACCAATGCCTACAACCAGGCGGCGGCGGACGTGGAATCGGTGGCCGCGGATTACCAGCAGGCCGCTCAGGATTACCAGCG
>CAZHFP010000070.1:9251-13291 GCA_964531065.1 uncultured bacterium | reverse complement strand
TAAGGGTGAGGACTTTTCGGGTTCTGATAAACATTGTTCCTATAGTATCACCCCTATATAGGAGGAACAATAATTTTTCAAAAAGCTAAGGGGAAAGGCCGTGACAAATGGTTGAAAAGGCCGGAAAAGGCCAAGAAACAGGCGAAAGGCCTTCAAGGGCCGCCCTCCGATGTCCGTCCTCCGGTGTCCGTGAATCAAAGGTCGGAAAAACGAATCACCAGGAAAAAGGCAAGAACCCTTTCAATAGGGAGTCAAAGAGAACGGCTCTTTTAGAAACCGACTTGCCTCCACCAGCCTAGGCGAAGTCCGGTTCGATCCATTTTTTTGTGAAAATTATTAATTCCCCTCGCCCCTTGCGGGAGAGGGCAAGCGAAGCGCGGGTGAGGGGTGGTGAAATTCTTCCAAAGTTTACAAGGAAAGGCGAACCACTTTTGGTGATTCGGAACGGACGATGGGGGATGGCGAAATTGGTTTTTTCTTCGGTGCTTCCGCGGTGGAGGGACTTTGCTTGTTTCTGTCCCTTTTCAGGGCGAGGATTCCGTATTTGGACTTCACCAGGGTGATCCGGTTGTAGGCTTCCTCAATGCACTTCATCGGAACCTTGCCCGATTCCACCGCCGCCACCAAAATATCCATCACCCTTCTCTCGTAATTATCCGTGACCAACAGCACATCCACGCCCGCCTTGACCGCCTGCACCACGGATACTTCCAGGGGATAGCGCTGTTTGATGGCGTCCATGCGCAGGTCATCGGATAAAACCAAACCCTTGTAGCCGAGCTTGCGCCTTAAGAAATCCTGGATCATCACCGGGGAAAGGGAGGCGGGTAAGTTGGGGTCGATGCTTTTGTAGACCACGTGGGAGAGCATGACGGCGTCCAACTGGTTTTTTTCGATCAGCCGCCGGTAGGGCATAAAGTCCCACCGTTCCAGTTCCTGGGAAGAGACTCCGGTGGTCGAATCGCCCTCGTGGGGATTGGCCGCGGCGATGGACTGGGTGGGGAAATGCTTGGCCGCGGCGATGACATCCTTATCCCTCATGCCCCGCACAATTTCGCTGGCCAGTCTGGAGATGAGCTCGGGATTATTGCCGAGGGAGCGGTGGTATTTGGAAATAATGGAATTCGGCAGTTCATAATCAATGTCCACCACCGGCGCCAGGTTCAGGTTCGCCCCCGCTTCTTTTAACTGCTCCCCGCTTAAGAGGCCAAAGCGGTAGGCCAGCGCGGCGTTTTGGGTGCGGCCTAAGGCGGCCATCGAGGGAAGGTTTTTAAAACCGTGCTCCTCCCGGAAGCGGCGCACGGCGCCGCCTTCCTGGTCCACTGCCACGAACAGGGGCGTGGGAGAATTTTCCTGGAGCGTCCGGACGTAGCGGGCCACCTGGTCCTTGGAGCGGATGTTTTGGTTGAAGAGGATGACGCCGCCGATCCAGCCGGCGTTCAGCATGGCTTTTTTCTGGCCCGAGAGTTCGGTGCCGGGAACGCTGACCATGATCATCTGGCCGATTTTTTGTCGCAGGGACTTTAACTGGCGCGCGCCGAGGGAAACCGACCCGGCGGGGGCTTCATCATTTTTTTGGAAGCGTTCCGCGAAGGGCGGCAGGTGGCCGATGCGGGGGTTGAGCGAGAGGGCCTTGGCGTAAAAAACACGGGCGGCTTCATCCCGGCCCTCAAGATAAAAACAATTGGCGGTGAGGAGCGGGGGCGCGGCGTCCGCGGGGACATTGGAAGCGGCGGCATCCGCCAGGCGCCGGGCGGTCGGGTAATTCTGGCGGTTGAAGGCGTCTTTCGCGGCCGCGAACTGGGCGGCGGCTAACAAGAAGCGTCCGTTGGGGAGGGGCGTGGAATAAAGGAAGAAGGCGAGACCCAGGGCCGTTAAGAGAACCGGGAGACCTTTGTTCATGGCGGTATTTTAACCGAACCACGAAGCCATTAGCCACCGATTAACACCGATGAACGCCGATAAAGCCGAAACGAAGTCGGGTGAAACGGATTAATTGTGGCGGCATAAGAAAATATTTTGTTTTAAGACTTTAAATCCATGATGCCTTTTCTGGCCATAACAAGATGGTGGTTGATTTTTTCGGAGTTCATCGGTGGCTAAAACAGCTGTTGTGTGTACCGCTTTTTCCGCGGTAAATGGTGTTGGATTTATCTGGGCTGATTTTGATAAAATGCCCCGCTCAATCGAAAGGGTGACCCCATGAAAAAAACGAAAAGCCGCGCCAAAAAGGTCCGCAAGGCCTTTGTCACGGGCGTCACGGGCCAGGACGGTTCTTGGCTGGCGGACTTACTTTTGGAAAAGGGCTACGAGGTTTACGGCCTTATCCGCCGCTCCTCCTCCTTTAATACGGACCGCATCAACCACCTCTACCAAGATCCCGCCGTCAACAACAAGACCTTCTTCCTGCGTTACGGCGACTTGACGGATTCTTCGGGGCTGGCGAAGCTTCTTCACCAGATCCGCCCGGACGAGATCTACAACCTGGGCGCCATGAGCCATGTGCGGGTTTCCTTCGATCTGCCTGAATATACGGGAGAAGTCACCGGCGTCGGCACCATCAAATTACTCGAGGCCATGAGGACTTCCTGCCCGGGCGCCCGCTTTTACCAGGCCAGCAGTTCGGAACTTTACGGGGGCCTGGACTGTCCCAGAAACGGCTATACGGAAAAGAGCCCCTTTTATCCCCGCAGTCCCTACGGCGTGTCCAAGCTTTATTCCTTCTGGTGCGGTAAAAATTACCGTGAGGCCTATGGCCTTCATATTTCCAACGGCATCCTCTTCAACCACGAAAGCGAACGGCGCGGGGAAACCTTCGTCACGCGGAAAATCACCACCGCCGTCGCCAGGATCAAGCTGGGGATCCAGAAAAACCTTTTTCTGGGCAACCTGGACGCCAAGAGGGATTGGGGCGACGCCAAGGAATATGTGCGGGCCATGTGGCTGATGCTTCAGGAAAAAAAGCCCGACGACTATGTCATCGCCACCGGCGAGACCTACTCGGTCCGGGATTTCCTCGAGGAAGCCTTCGGCTACGCCGGCCTCCATTGGAAAAAATACGTCAAGTTCGACCCCCGCTACTTGAGGCCCTCGGAAGTGGATTATCTCAAGGGCGACGCCTCCAAGGCCTACCGGACCTTCGGTTGGAAAAACCAAACGACGTTTAAACAATTGGTCCACCGCATGGTGGACCACGACATGGACCTGGTCCTCAACGGTAAATCCAAGGACGCCTGATAGTTTAAAGCTTTCGGCCGGGCCGGCTGGGAAGCGGAAGTTTCGCCGGAAGAAGGCCTCCGGCGGACCGATGGGGTCCTGAAAAAAGAATTGGCGGAAGGCCGTTGGAAATAAAAAAAATTTCAGTCCTGCTCGCCCTGCCCTTCCTTTTGTTGTTGTGCGAATGGATTTATTTTGACCTGGTCTATCACGAGAAGCCGGGCGTTGCCCGGGGCGCGGACATGATCCTGGTTTACAGCGGATCCGATGATCGGATCCAGGCCCTCAGCGGCTTGATTCAGCCTAAAAACAATCCCGTTTTTCTTTTTTCCGGGTGGGATTACGCCAAGTCGAATTTGGAAAAAAGGGTGAAGTTAGACCCGTCCCTGATTCAGGTAGAAGACCGGGCGAGAACGACCGATCAAAACGCCCGCTATTCGGCGCCCATGATCCTCCAAAGGAAAGTCCATAACATCCTTCTGGCCCTGCCCTGGTACCAGTTGCCCCGCGCGCTTTTCCTGACCCGATTCTATTTGGCGGGGTCGGGTGTTTCGGTCGAGCCTTACGCCTCTATTCCCCTGCCGGACAGATGGTGGAAGTCATCCCTTTTTGGGTTGGAAATGGTGAAGTTCTGGGGAAGCCTGTTCCGCGTCAGCCTCGCTTGGCTGGGCGTCGAGGATTGGCCGAAACATGAATGGGGTCTGTCCCGGTCCTAACCAGGTCCGGCAGGGTCAAAATGAGCCTCGATTAGGATAGAATTAGATTTATGGGCATGCCACAGCGAAGCCGGGAACCCGCCCTGGTTTAATTTTTGATGTTGGCGG
>CAZHFP010000070.1:6400-9151 GCA_964531065.1 uncultured bacterium | reverse complement strand
ATCGAAACCCTTTTGCGTCTGAACGACCGTAAAAATAATACCGGGAGAATCTCTTGAGAATTTTAATTACGGGCGGCGCGGGTTTCATCGGCTCGAACTTCACGCGCCTAGCCCTGAAACAAGGACACGAGGCCGTGGTGCTGGATCTATTGACTTACGCGGGTCATGAAGCCACCCTGGAGGACGTTAAAAACTCCAAAGGCTTTACCTTTATTAAGGGTGATGTGGCGGACCGGGAGATGGTGAAGGGTATTTTCGAAAAGCATAAGCCCGGCGCGGTGGTTCATTTTGCCGCGGAAACCCACGTCGACCGCTCCATCGACGATCCCGCGGGGTTCCTCCGGACCAACGTGATGGGGACTTTCGAGCTGATGGAAGCGGCCCGCCGCCAGCCGGGCTTGCCGGAAGGGTTCCGCTTCATCCTGGTTTCCACGGACGAGGTTTATGGCGCCCTGGGTCCCACCGGGGCCTTCACCGAGAACAGCCCCTACCAACCCAACTCCCCCTATTCGGCCAGCAAGGCTGGGGCCGACCTTTTGGCCCGGGCCTACCATGAGACTTTCAAGTTTCCTGTCATCATCACGAACTGCTCCAACAATTATGGCCCGTACCAGTTTCCGGAAAAACTTATTCCCTTGATGCTGTTAAACGCGATGGAAGGGAAAGACCTGCCGGTTTACGGCGACGGCGGGCAAATTCGGGATTGGCTTTACGTGGAGGACCATTGCGAAGCCATCCTCCAGGTCCTGGCGCGGGGAAAGCTTGGCCTGAAATATTTGGTGGGCGGGCGGTCTGAAAAGACCAACCTTCAATTGTTGGACGCGCTTTTGGAAAGTCTGGAAGACTTACGGCCTGCCGCCCAGAATCCGGCGATGAAGGCCCGGGGCTTGGCCCGGTACGGGGACCTCAAAAAGTTCGTGGCCGACCGTCCCGGCCATGACCGCCGCTATGCCATCGACCCCTCTTTTACTGAAAAGGCGACGGGGTGGAAACCCCGTCATTCGTTTAAGGAAGCCCTGCGCGCCACGGTGGAATGGTATCTTGCCCACCGGGAGTGGTGCGAAAAGGTTCAACAAAATAACTACCAAAGGGACAGGCTGGGCCTGCAAAATAAAAGTAGTGTTTGAGTTGGTGTCAAAGCGATCTGGCTTCGCTAAAGCTACGCCAGATCGCTTTGACAAACTTAATATGGCCGTCCTTCGTGAACTTTGTGGTAAAAAGATTTTGTCAGGGACTCTCAGGCGTTACTGAAAGGATGAAGTAAATGAAGGGAATTCTGTTGGCGGGCGGGGCCGGCACGCGCCTGCACCCGATTACCAAAGGCGTTTCTAAACAACTCCTGCCCCTCTTTGACAAGCCGATGGTCTATTACCCGCTCACCACCCTCCTTTGGACGGGAGCCAGGGAAATTCTCATCATTACCACTCCGGAAGACCGGTCTTCCTTCCAGCGTTTATTGGGAGACGGAAGTTTTCTGGGGGTCAAGCTCCATTGGGCCGTCCAGCCCGAACCTAAGGGAATTTCTCAGGCCCTTTTGATCGGCCGGGATTTTTTGGCCGGCGGATCCTGCGCCCTGGCCTTGGGGGACAATGTTTTTTACGGACAAGGTTTGCCGGATACCCTGCAAAGGGCCGCCCAAAATGCCTCCGAGGGCGCCACGCTTTTTACCTATCAAGTGACCGACCCCGAACGCTACGGCGTGATGGAGTTCGACGAAAAGGGAGCCCCCAAGGGAATTGAAGAAAAGCCCGCCCATCCGCTTTCCCGCTGGGCGGTGACGGGCCTCTATATCTATGACGGAACGGCCCCGGAAAGGGCCGCGCGCTTGAAACCTTCGGCCCGGGGAGAATTGGAAATTACCGCTTTGAACCTGGACTATTTGAAGTCGGGAAATTTGCGGGTGGAAAAATTAGGACGCGGCACCGCCTGGCTCGACACCGGCACGCCGGCCTCCATGCTGCAGGCCAGCCTGTTCATCCAGGCCATCGAGGAGAGGCAAGGGCTGAAGGTCTGCTGTCCCGAAGAAGTGGCCTACCGGCTGGGGCTGATCGGGAAAAGGGAACTGCTCCAGCAGGCTGAGGCGCTGGGTAAGAGCGCCTATGGCAAGTACTTGGGATCCCTATTGGAAAAGAATCCATGAACTTAAAAGTTGAAAAAACCCCCCTAGAGGGGCTTCTGCTGATGGCGCCGGCCTCCTTCGAGGATGCCAGGGGTTATTTAGCCGAAACCTACCAAAAGGAAAAATACCTGGAATTGGGGATCACCTGCGGCTTCGTCCAGGACAACCAGTCCTATTCGCTTAAAGGCGTTTTGAGGGGACTGCATGCCCAATTAAAATATCCCCAGGCCAAGCTGGTCAGGGCCGTGACCGGTGAAATTTTTGATGTGGCGGTGGACGCCAGGCCCGATTCCCCCTCTTTCGGCCGTTGGTTTGGCCATATTCTCTCGGGAGAAAATCTTAAACAGCTTTTTATCCCCGAGGGTTTTCTTCACGGTTTTTGCGTCCTTTCCGAATCGGCCATCGTCCACTATAAATGCTCGGCCCTTTACGTTTCCGGCGACCAATGGGGCGTCTTGTGGAATGACCCGGACCTGGGAATCCAATGGCCTCTGGAACACCCGGTCTTCTCGGACAAGGACTCCCAAAATCTGTCCTGGAAGAAATTCCGGGAGTCGCTGGGGAACCCTTAAAAATAGCTTCATTACGGAGAAAAGCATTGAACTTTTGGGGCGTGAAAAAAACGAAATTTT
>CAZHFP010000070.1:2175-6300 GCA_964531065.1 uncultured bacterium | reverse complement strand
GGGGGGCCAGGCGCTTTAAACGCGGCGCCGGGATTATTCTCGCTTTCGGGCGCGGCCGATTACCGGTTTTCCGATTTTTTCGCCCTTGCCTTGGCCGCGGTGGAGGTTTGTGGTTGATTCGAGTCCCATGCCGTTTTATTCTGATCTCACCTTGTACCAACTCCTGAAACCCATCCTCTTTTCCATGGACCCTGAATCCGCCCACCAGCTGGCCCTGGGCGCGTTAAAACTATCCCGTCCTTTCCTGCCGGTTCTTTCGCCCTGGCTGCGAAAAAAAGACGACCGACTACACCGCATCCTTTTCGGGCTTATGTTTCCCAATCCCGTAGGTTTGGCCGCCGGGCTGGATAAAAAGGGCGAACTGGCGGGCCTCTGGGAAAAAGCCGGTTTTGGTTTCGCCGAGCTGGGAACCTTTACGGCCAAGCCCCAACCGGGCAACGATTCCCCCCGGGTTTTTCGTTACCCCGCCCAAAGCGCCTTGATTAACCGCATGGGTTTTCCCAATCCGGGCGCCGCGGAGGCGGCCAAGTTTTTACGGGCCCTTCGGCAAGCCGGAAAATGGCCTTCGAGCCCCATTGGAATCAACATTGGAAAGTCCAAAGTCACACCCATCGAAGGAGCGGTGGAGGATTATCTGGAATCCATGGAGGCGCTGAAAGTCTGCGCCGATTATGTCGCGGTCAATGTCAGCTCGCCCAATACGCCTGGCCTCCGGACCTTGCAGGAAGCCAAACCCTTGAAGAAACTTTTAACCGCCCTCGTGGAAGCCGCCGAAAGTAAGCCGGTGCTTTTGAAGCTGGCCCCGGATTTGGAAATTAAACCTTTGAAGCAGGCTGTGGACACGGCCTTATCCGCCGGCTGCGCCGGGTTGATCGTGGCCAACACCACCCTTTCCCGGGAAGGATTACCCCAAGGGAAATACCCCGAAGGCGGTTTATCGGGAGCTCCGTTAAGGAAAAAGTCCCTGGCGATGCTGAAGGCCGTTTCGAAAATGACTAAAGGAGAAGTGCCTCTGATTTCAGTGGGCGGAATCCTCACCGCCGAGGACGCAAGAGAGCGGCTGGAAGAGGGCGCCAGCTTGGTGCAGGTCTACACGGGTTATGTATATGAAGGGCCGTGCCTCCCGTCGCGGATTTGCCGGGGGCTTTTAAGGCCGTCGTCCGTTCTCCGTCGTCCGTCGTTCGCTGGAAGAAAAAAATAAAAGAAGGCATGAAAACAAAGTGAATTGGATCAATGAAACGCTTAAGACGGTGTTGCGGACGACGTTCGACGGACGACGAACGGCGTTGTTGTTTTTTTTATTTTTTTCCGTCGGCTGCGTGCCGATCCGGCAATACGGCATGGGCGGCGGCGGGCGGGCCGTGTCTTCAAAAAGCCCAGCCTCGATAACCCAATTCCAAAATCCCGATGACTTCAAGAGCTTAGACTCCGGCGCCTGGAAAGATGAAATGGAAGGTCTGGCCTCTTGGTACGGTCTGGATTTCAACGGCCGCCTGACTGCCAGCGGGGAAGTGTATGACATGTATAAATTCACCGCCGCCCACAAAACCCTGCCCCTAGGAACGGTCGTGAAGGTGACCAATCTGGAAAACGGAATGACGGTGGAAGTGAAGGTGAACGACCGCGGGCCCTACGTGAAGGGAAGGATCATCGACCTGTCCCGCACCGCGGGAAGGGCCATTGATATCCGCGGTTCCGGCACAGCCGAAGTTAAGCTGGAAGTGGTGCGCTGGCCGAAAAACTAGAAGCCGTCGTTCGTCGTCCGTCTTCCGTCGTTCGCTGACACACACTCGAAGAAAAACCAACTGCCGCCCAAAGCCGTAAAGATTTTAAAATTCTGAACATTTTTTGGGGCGGATTATATCTGACTTCTTTTTTCCGAGTGTAGGGTTTGCTTTTCGCTATCGCGGTCGACGGACGACGAGGGACGGATGACGATTTTTTTGATGTTTCCCGGACGTTAACCCATATCTCCCCTTCGCTGGGTCAGGTTTAACATGAAACGGGATCGACCCATGAAGCCCTTTGGTTTCGCGTTCCCGTCCTAAAATGTGCTATCATATAGGTAACAAATATTAATGAAATAAAGCCATTTTGCGTATTGGCGGCCATACCCCTTTTATTCCTCCGCCGTTTATTAGCAAGCCATCATTAAAAACGTTTTTGGTTAAGCCGTGATGGGACGTGATGAACATAAAAGCGACGGAGTTTAAAAAAAATCCAACCGCTTCACCGCAGGCCCGCGAAATAAAATTTCAACGGTTCTTTCTAATCTTGTGCCTGACCCTTTTCCTTTGGCCGAGCACTTCACCCGCGGCCACCGGCACCGCCAGCGTCTGCAATTCCAATCCCGCCCAGCCCAGCGCTTACGCCCAAAAACAAGAATCGGTTTTTTACGCGCCCGGCCTGGACTATGTCATCGGGACGGTTTCCTGTCCTTGGACCACGGGCAATGTCCAGTGTCAGCCCAGTTTGTCCTTAACCCTTCCGCCCGGCGCCATGCCGGTCACCGCTTTCATGTGGACGGAGGCCTATTGGTGGGATGGCGGCGCCAACAATACCATTACCGGAAACGGCGTGGTCAATGGGCATAACTTAGGCGCGGTCACTCCCGCCGGCGCGCCGGTGGTTTTTTCCGGCTGGATGGATTGGGCCAGCGGAAGGTGGGGAATTCCTCCGGCGGATATCGGCACCGGCACCCAAACCTATACCGCTGATTTTAATCCGGGACTGGGCGCCAACGGCTCCAATATGTACACCATTCGGACCGTCACCATCATGATCCTTTATATCGACCCGGCGCAGCTCGCCAATACCAACGCGGTGGTGGTCAACGACGGGAACAACGCCTGGCATATCGAAAATGACGGAACCCTTCACGCCCTTTACGGCGCCGTGCCGCCCGACTCCCGGATGGATTGGTCCTGCGCGGGATTAAGCTGTGCCGCCCATCCCCAGAATCATTTCTCCGCCGTTGGGGGCAACGAGACCTGCGGCCATCCTTTCACCCAGGACCAACTGTATCCATATGGAGGCGGGGCTCCCCTTTGGAACAGCGGCGGCAACGTGCTGGATTGCGGGACGGGTCCGGACCAAATCGCCAAACTGCGGAATTATTCCAACTTGGCCGCGATCGGAACCAGTAATTTGGAATGGGGATTGAACGCGGGGCTCGCCCAAACCGGACAAACCAAATCCACCTATTGGCAGCAGGTCCTGGCGGTGCAGGTGAAGTGCACCACGCCGACCCCCACTCCGACCTTTACGCCCACCAAGACTTTCACGACGACAAGCACCTCCACCGCTACCCGGACCTCTACCGCCACCTCGACCGCGACCTCGACGACCACCCGGACCTCCACCAGCACGTCGACTTCGACCAGCACCACTACCTCCACCAAGACCTCGACCTCGACTGCCACCGCGACTTCCACCGCCACCTCGACTTCTACCACGATCTCGACCCGGACCTCGACTTCAACCTCCACTGCCACGTCCACCGCGACCTCGACTCGAACCTCGACTTCAACCTCGACCGCCACGTCTACCTCGGCGGCTACCTCCACCGCGACCGCAACCGCCACTTCCACGCGGACGTCCACCAACACTTCAACGGCAACGAACAGCCCGACTCAAACCAACACCTCCACGAACACCTTCACGGCGACGAATACGAAAACTTCGACCAATACCTCTACCCGCACGAACACCCCGATCTTCACCTATACCTCGACTAATACCAGTACCCCGACGAACAGCTTTACGGTGACGAATACAAAAACTTCCACCAATACCTTTACCCCCACGAACACGCCTACCTCTACTAACACGCCCACGAACAGTTTCACGGCGACCAATACGAGAACCCCAACCAATACATTCACGGTCACCAACACCCCAACCTTTACCAATACTGCGACGAATACCAACACGCCCACGAACAGTTTTACGGCGACCAACACGAGAACTCCGACCGATACTTTCACGGTCACCAACACCCCCACCTTTACCAATACTCCGACGAATACCAATACGCCCACGAACAGTTTTACGGCGACCAACACGAAAACACCCACCAACACCTTTACGGTCACGAACACTCGGACTCCGACAAATACCCCGACG
>CAZHFP010000070.1:0-2075 GCA_964531065.1 uncultured bacterium | reverse complement strand
ACCCACCAACACCTTTACGGTCACGAACACTCGGACTCCGACAAATACCCCGACGGATACCAACACCCCCACGAACAGCTTTACACCGACCAATACCAAAACCCCGACGAATACCTTTACGGTCACGAACACCCGGACCCCGACGAATACCCCTACGGATACCAATACCCCCACGAACAGTTTCACGGCCACCGATACCAAAACCCCGACCAATAGCTTTACGGTCACGAACACTCGGACTCCGACAAATACCCCGACGAACACCAATACCCCCACGAACAGCTTCACGGCCACGGATACCAAAACCCCAACCAATAGCTTTACGGCCACGAACACCCGGACTTCAACGAATACCCCGACAGACACGGCTACGCCAACCCCAACTTTTACGGCCACCAACACCTTTACCGGAAGCTTTACCCGGACTCCGACCTTTACGCCTACGGCCACCAAAACCTTTACACCCACCTTCACCCCAACTTTAACAAGAACCTTTACGCCCACTTTTACCCCAACGGCAACGGCGACCAGCACGCGCACCTTTACCTCGACCGCTACCCCCACCCTGACCTCTACCGCCACGCCGGACGTGGAGATTTCCAAAACGGTTTCCGAACTGGTCGCCAAGAACGGGGACGCACTCACCTATACCTTGACCCTGCGGGTAACGGGCAACACGGCTAACGGGGTTCAGGTTATGGATCCCTTGCCGGGCCATCTCGTTTATGGGGGGGCGGGCGTGGTTCCCGCGGGCGGAACTTTTAATTGGGACGCTTCATCAAAAACACTGGTCTGGTCCTGGACTTCTTTGGCGCCGGGAACTTACCTGCTGACATACCAAGCCGCCGTGGATCTTGCCGTGACATCGGGAACGGTCATCACCAATTGCGCGGGCTTGACCTATTCGGGGCTGGCTTCCTCAAAGTCCGCTTGTGTTTCCACCACCATGGCCTCGCTCTACACGGTGCATGTGGGGGTCTATAACGAGGCCGGGGAATTGGTGAAGGAAATATCGGTCCTGCAGATGTCCGAAGAGATCGACAGCTTCTCGGTCTTTGACAGCCCCACCATCACCAGCGTCCATGGGAGCGTTTACATCGAGGTCAAGGGCGAGAAAATCGCCACCTGGGACGGGACGAACCAGGCGGGGGATCCGGTGTCGAATGGAAAATACTACCTGAAGGTGGACAACGTTGACGGCTTCGGGACGGTAACCAGCGTTTCCCAATCGGTTTTGGTCAACCGCTCCATCGCGCGGGTGCAGGTAGATATTTTCAACGAAGCCGGGGAGATTGTCCGGCATCTTTACAGCTACGCCGATGATCCGGGCGGAGGCACGCTGGAAAATCTGCAATTGTCCTCCAGCGTTCTGAATCCCTCCGCCTCGACGAACGGATCGGTGAACATCACCGCCTCCAACGGCATGACGTTGGTTTGGAATGGGAAAAGCGATTCTGGTTCGGTTGTGTCCAACGGCCGTTATGAGATTGAGATTCATGTGACCGACGGGAAAGGCGGGGAGCAGGTGGTTTCCCGGGGGATCGTGGTGGAGTCGCAGAATCAATCCCTAACCAACGGGAACGTGATCGCGGAGCCGAATATTCTCAAGGGCGGACGGACGACCACGACCTTAGTGGTGGAATCCAATACCCCCTTTACCCTAGTGGTGCAGCTGTACGATGTGGCGGGGGAGAAGTTGGGCGCCCCCCAGCCGGGCAAAACCGGCAGCAATCGCGCGGAGGTGAGTCTCTCGGGACTTTCCAGCGGACTTTATTTCGCGGTGGTGAACCTCATCAACGCCGAAGGCGGCTCGGCGGGCAAGCAAACGGCCAGGATTGTTCTGCTTCGTTAAAACCGCCCTCCGCTGTCCGCCCTCCGCTCTCAGCCTAAAGAAAAAACCAAAAACTAAAAGATTCCATCCAGGCGGTTCCTATTGATGAAACGCGGCGTGAAATGGCGGCCCCTGGGATTGCTGAGGGCGTGGGGCGGAGGGCGGAGAGCTATTTATTTGGCTCCTTGAAGAAAATCCATCTGCCGGCGTCTTTCCAACTCGGCCTCGACTTCCAAAAGGCAAG
>CAZHFP010000069.1:0-13336 GCA_964531065.1 uncultured bacterium | reverse complement strand
ACTTCGGGCAAAGATGGGGGTTCCACAACGTTTGGAAATTCCACACGGCCCTTTATATTTTCCTTTTGATTTTAGTCCTTCTCTTCCTCAGCCTGTTCTTGCGGCATTCGGTTTATACTTTTTTCGGCCACCCATTTTATAAGAGAAAAGGCTGGGGATTTTGGGGGAAATGAAAAGGATAAGCCGGTCTAATCCCTAGTGGTTTGAAACCGGGGATAACCGGGGCGTTTTTTTTTAACTTTTCCCTGAGTCGGGGCTAGAGGGAGTTTTTTTTGGCCGCCGGCTCGGTGCCGCTCGCTTGCAAACGGGCGCTGAGTTTTTTTAACGCTTCTTCGGACCGCTGTAATTCTTCCTCGGTCCTTTTTCGGATTTCATTTTCGGTTTTTAATATCAAGTTGAGGGCGTCCATTTCCTTGGCCCTGACGCTGAGATCCTCCTTCAATTGGAGAACTTCGGCGGCTTTGCGGTGGAGGTCCATCAAAACCAGGACTTTGGACCGGAGTACGGACGGGCGGATGGGCTTAAGCAGGTAGTCAACGGCTCCCACGGCGTAACCCTGGAACATCTCCGTCTCGGTTTTCCCCCCCGCGGTCAGGAAAATAATGGGGATATGGCGGGTGCGTTCGCGTTCCCGGATCAAGGCCGCCGTCTCAAAGCCGTTCATCCCCGGCATCAGCACGTCCAAGAGAATGACGGCGAAATCCTCGTCAAGGAGGTACCGGAGGGCTTCTTCCCCGGAGTGGGCCTTCACCAGGTTTTGGCCCAAACTTTCCAGGATCGCTTCCAGGGCCAGCAGGTTGGCCGGATGATCATCCACCATTAATATGTTGACCGGCTTATCTTTTTCCGACACGGCCCGCCTCCTATTTCTTGAGTAAAGTCATCATCAATGCCAGCAACTGCTGGGTATCCACCGGTTTGGTGATGTAGTCCGTCGCGCCCGACTCGATGCATTTTTCCCGGTCACCCTTCATGGCTTTGGCGGTCAGGGCGACGATCGGGAGGGACTTGAAGGATTCTTTCCGGCGGATGGCCTGCATGGTGTCATAGCCGTCCATTTCTGGCATCATGATGTCCATCAGCACGATCTCGATGTCCCGAGTTTTTTCCAGAAGCTCGATCGCTTCGCGGCCGCTTTCAGAGGATAAGACTTTCATTTGCTGGTTTTCCAAAAGGCTGGTCATGGCGAAAATATTACGGATGTCGTCATCCACCACCAGTACCTTGCGGCCAACCAGGATCGTTCGGTCGGAAACCGCCGTTTCGACCC
The DNA here is from genome assembly GCA_964531065.1 of uncultured bacterium. Classification (GTDB taxonomy): domain Bacteria; phylum Oederibacteriota; class Muellerivitia; order Muellerivitales; family Muellerivitaceae; genus PALSA-1180. The sequence goes on along the minus strand of CAZHFP010000069.1, from coordinate 12,066 downwards.
CGCCCTCTTGGGCTGCTGGAAATTTTGGGGGAGCCAGGAATTTTTCGCGGACATTGTCTTTCATTGAACTCGAGGTGCCCCCGTTCTCCGGCGGTAAGGGCTCCGGGGTGGGCGCGGGAACATCTGGGCTATTGTCGGGGATATAGTTTTTTGGCATGTAAAGCACAAAGGTGCTGCCTTGTCCGGGATGGCTTTTGGCCAAGGTCAATTGGCCCCCTAAAAGCTTTGCCAGTTCCCGGCTGATGGAAAGCCCCAGTCCCGTTCCCCCGTATTTGCGGCTGGTTCCGCTTTCCGCCTGCTGAAAGGCCTCGAAAATGATCTTTTGCTTGTCCTCGGGAATCCCGATGCCCGTATCGATGACGGAAAAGGCGATGACTTCCTTGGCCTTGCTTAAAACCGGGTGGTCGAAGCTCCAACCGCCGCTGGCGGGCGTGACCTTGAGGTTGACCTGCCCCTTTTGCGTGAACTTGAAGGCGTTGGCCAGGAGATTTCTGAGGACCTGTTCCAGCCGTTTGGAATCGGTGTGAATTTCCTCACCCAATTTGGGGTCGAATTCCATACTGAACTGAAGCCCGCGGCCTTCGGCCACGTGGCGGAACAACCGGTCCAAACGCTCCCGCATCTCGTTGAAGGGAACGTCGATCATATCCAGGGACAGGGTGCCCGACTCCACCTTGGCCAGGTCCAGGATGTCGTTGATCAAAAGCAGCAGATCGCCTCCTGAGGCATGGATGGTGCGGGCGTATTGTACTTGCTTGGGAGTGAGGCTCTTGGAATCCTCGGCTAATTGCTGGGAAAGGATCAGCATGCTGTTCAAGGGCGTCCGCAATTCGTGGGACATGTTGGAAAGAAACTCGGTCTTGTACTTGGAGGTCAGGGCCAACTGATCGGCCTTTTCCTCCAAATCCTGGTTGGACTTTTGCAACTCCTCCTGCTGGCTTTGCACGTTCTTCAACAGGGTTTCGGTTCGAAGATTGGCTTCCAAGGTGTTGATGACGATGCCGATACTTTCCATCAGCTGCTCCAAGAAAGCCAAGTGGGAAGGCGTGAAGACCTCAAAGGAGGCCAGTTCCAACACACCCTTAATTTTGCCCTCAAAAAGGGCGGGCAATACCACAAGGTTCAAGGGAGTCGCTTCTCCTAAACCCGAATTGATGCGAATGTAATTTCCCGGCACATTGGTCAATAACAACATGGTCTTTTCCTCGGCGCACTGGCCCACCAGGCCCTCCCCTAAGCCGAATTCCTGGGGCAGGTCGGGCCGCGGCCGATAGGCAAAGCTGGAAAGGAGTTTTAACCGGGTTTCACCGGATTCGGAAGAATCGGCGATGTAAAAGGCGCTGTGCTGGGCTGCGACCACGAGATTGAGTTCGGAAAGAATGGCCTTGGCCACCGTCGGCAAGTCACGTTGCCCCTGCAGCATGAGGGTGAACCTGGCTAAATTGGTTTTCAGCCAGACCTGCTCGGAGTTTTTCAAGGTGGTTCCGCGGAGATTGGAAATCATCTGATTGATGGTGTCCTTTAATGTTTCCACCTCGCCTCTGGCATCCATGCTAATGGACCGGGTCAGGTCGCCGTTGGCGACGGAGGTGACCACTTCCGAAATGGAACGGACCTGGGTGGTCAGGTTGGCGGCCAGCTGGTTGACGTTGTCGGTTAATTCTTTCCAGGTGCCCGCGGCGCCCGGGGCGATGGCTTGTCCGCCCAGACGGCCTTCCACGCCCACTTCCCGGGCCACGCGCGTCACTTCTGAGGTAAAGAAACGCAGCTGATCCACCATGGTATTGACCTTCTCTTTTAGCTGGAGGAATTCGCCGCGCACATCGGCGGTGATCTTGGTGGACAAGTCGCCGTTGGCGACGGCGGTGGTGATGTCGGCGATATTACGGACCTGACTGGTCAGGTTGGAGGACATGAAGTTGACGTTGTCGGTCAATTCCTTCCAGGTGCCCGCGGCGCCCGGGGCGATGGCCTGGCCGCTCAGTTTGCCTTCTACACCGACTTCCCGGGCCACGCGGGTGACCTCCGAGGTGAAAAGACTCAGCTGGTCGACCATGGTGTTGACTTTTTCTTTCAATTGGAGGAACTCGCCCCGGACGTCGGCGGTGATTTTTTTGGAAAAATCGCCGTTGGCGACGGCGGTGGTGATGTCGGCGATATTGCGGACCTGGCTGGTCAGGTTGGAAGACATGAAGTTGACGTTGTCGGTTAATTCTTGCCAGGTTCCTGCCGAACCCGGTACCTGAGCCTGCCCGCCCAGTTTTCCCTCGGTCCCCACTTCGCGGGCCACCCGGGAAACTTCGGAAGCGAAGGACCGAAGCTGGTCCACCATGGTGTTGACTTTTTCTTTCAGCTGGAGGAACTCGCCCCGGACGTCGGCGGTGATTTTTTTGGAAAAATCGCCGTTGGCGACGGCGGTGGTGATGTCGGCGATATTGCGGACCTGGCTGGTTAGGTTGCTGGCCATGAGGTTGACGTTGTCGGCCAGGTCCTTCCAGGTGCCGGCGACTCCCGGCACAATGGCCTGGCCGCCCAGTTTTCCCTCCGTGCCCACCTCGCGGGCCACTCGGGTGACTTCAGAGGCGAAGGACCGGAGCCGATCCACCATGGTATTGATGGTGCGTCCGGTTTGAAGAAATTCGCCTTCCAGGGAACGGCCGCCCACTTCCAAGGCCGCCTCTTGGGAAAGGTCGCCTTTGGCCACGGCGCCGATGACCCGGGACATTTCGCTGGTGGGGCGTACCAACTCGTCGATCAGGGTGTTCACTGATTCCATCATCCTCGACCAGGATCCGGTAAATTCACCGAGGTTCGCCCTATGGTTGATCATTCCTTTTTTCGCCACCGAGTTACGCAAGCGTTCCAATTCAAACGCCATGTGTTCGTTCATCTCGGCCACATAGTTGAACGCATCAGCGACCTTGCCAGCCGTGCCGGTCCACTCCACAGGCAGGCGGACGGAAAAATCGCCTTTCTTCAGGGCGATCATGGTTTTCAGCAATTGATGGACATCCAATGAATTCGTTTCAGAAAAATCGGTGGGAAGGTTGGTTTGAGTGGTCATCGTTCCTTCTCTATGTGGCAAGTTTCATACCTTGGGTCGAAGGGTGAAATGGGTTTCGATCCTCCGCCGTTGGCAAAAACAACCGTTCTTAAGGCCGCTTCCATTTTCCGAAAAACCTGGCCGCGGCTGATCGATCAAAATGATTTTCGACGGCTCTCAATTTGATTCTTTTTGGCAAAATCAAAAAAGCGGGTGATGGGTTCCATTGGATTTGTGGATAAAGTTAAATCGGACCCGAGATGGGAGGCTGACCGGTTTTCTTCAAACTGGTTTTTCACCGCAAGCCGAGTGGACGGGTTATTCTAAAGGCCGGTTGTCCGATCGGCCCCAGGACCCTTTGACTGGCAGGTGGGTTGGAGCGGCGGAAAAAAGGGGAGCGTCCTGAAAAAAATCCTAGCGTTACCCTTGATGACTTTGACGGAAACTTTATCAGCCTGTCCTCTGTGCCGTGCACAAGCGGCGGCGGGCATTTATAATCCCGAGTTCGGCCTTCGTTGCTTTATTGTGGTGCTGCCGATCCTCGTCCTTGGGGCAATTGGCCTCTGTCTTTATCACGCCGATGATCCCATGGACAAGGTTGAAAAGGAGGAAATTGAATGAAAGAAAAACAACGGCGGGGCCCCTTGATGGGCGCTGGCATGCTTCTGGGGGCGGGACTCGGCGGATTCGTGGATGGAATTCTTTTTCACCAGATTCTTCAATGGCACCATATGCTTTCCGCGCTTCTGCCGCCCAATGACATAGTGAGCTTAAAAATAAATATGTTTTGGGACGGAATTTTTCATGCCGCCCTATGGGTGATGACGGTCATGGGACTGGCGCTTTTATGGCGGGCGGGGCAGCGAAGCGACGTCCCCTGGTCGGGACGAACCTTTATCGGTTCACTCATGGTCGGTTGGGGGCTCTTCAATATGGTGGAAGGCCTCATGGATCACCAAGGTTTTGGCCTCCATCATGTCGTTGAGGCCGCGGTCAATCATAGGGTTGGGGACACGGCTTTTCTTGCGTTTGGAGCCGGCATGCTGCTCGGAGGCTGGAGATTCATCATCCGGGGACGCCGAGACACGCTTGGCCGTGGCGCGGCGGGTTAAGATTCACTCAACCCATTCTCGCGGCGGACCTGGGTTGGTTTTTGAGGGGGTGTTTTGAAAGTTTAACCCCTGGAATTCATTACGATCAGTTTTCCTGATCGAACCGGTTTTTCTCCCTGCTGAATAACGTAAAAGTAAACTCCGGCTGAAACAAGAATTCCGTTTCGATTTTGTCCATCCCAAAGGGCCAGACCGTTTACCTCTTGAACTGTTCGCACCAATTCCCCCGACAGGGTGAAAAAAGAAACTGTTCCGCCGGTGGGAATGCAGCTGATTTTCAGAAACCCGCCTATCGCGGTAGCGGGATTAAAGGGATCGGGCCATACATGGGTTTCGCAGGCAGGTGTGGAAGTGGCTGCCGGGGTAAAAGCCGCGGGGAGAGTTGGGGTCGCCGTTGGGAAGGGCGTGCGGGTTGCCGTGAAGGCGGCGGTGGGAGAGAGGGTAGGAGTTGACGTCGAAGCGGGAAGGGGAGGCGGAGTAGCGGTAACGGTGGCTGTCGAGGTTGGTGACCAGGTAGCGGCCGCCAAAAAGGAAGCGACCTTTCGAGCCCGGTTGTTATTGGAATCGGCGATATAAATATTTTTTCCCCCGTCCTCGGCCAACGAACTAGGGCTGTTCAAATCCGCCAAGGCCGCCGGTCCTCCGTCCCCCGAGTAAAAGGCGGCCCCTTTTCCCGCGATGGTCGAGATGATTCCGGTGGAACCGTCTATTTTACGGACGCGATTATTAGTGGAATCGGAGATGAAAAGGCTGCCGTCCGAATCGACGATGACTCCGTTCGGATTAAAAAGACTCGCGGAAGCGGCGGGCCCGCCGTCTCCCCCAAATCCCCGTATTCCGTTTCCCGCGGCGGAGGTGATAATTCCGGAGACCGCATCCACCCTTCGGATAAGATTGTTGTAGGTATCGGCGATAAAAATATTTTGACCGGCGTCGGCCGCTACTCCAAAAGGGAAATAAAGCTCGCCCGCCGCCGCTAAACCGCCATCACCGGAGTATCCACAAGTGCCATTGCCGGCGACCGTGGTCATGATACCCGTGGTTCCGTCCACCCTCCGAATACGGCAGTTGTAGGTATCGGCGATGTAGATATTTCCCAGGGCGTCCACAAAGATCCCGCAGGGGGAGCGAAGACTCGCCGAGACGGCCGGGCCGCCGTCGCCGGTGAAGGAGGCGATTCCGTTTCCCGCGATCGTGGTCACGATGCCGGTGGTCTTGTCCACTTTCCGGATCCGGCTGTTGCCCGAGTCGGCGATAAATAGATCGCCCTGGGTATTCATGGCTATTCCATTGATATTTTTAAATTGGGCCAGGGTCGCCAACCCGCCGTCTCCCGAGAACCCCGAAATTCCGTTGCCCGCCACGGTGGTGATGATCTGGGTCGCGGCATCCACCCGCCGAATCCGTTCATTGGCCGAATCGTCGATATAAAGGTTTCCGGCGTAATCGGTGGCGACACTATGGATGTCGTAGGCCATCGCGGAGAGAGCCGGCCCTCCGTCGCCGGAAAAGCCCGGAATTCCGTTTCCGGCCACGGTGGTGATGATTTGACCCGAAACTAAGGAGGGACCTATCCCCCAGGCGAAGGAGAAGATAAAAAAATAATTTTTGAAATGGAAATTCAAAAGAGAGCCACGATCTATCAATATGATATTTCCGTTTGGAGCGCGTAACTAGGCGGGTTCATAACTATCAATTTGATAGTCAAATTAGATCAGTTGTGCTGAGGGATAGATAGACTCTTAAAAGTTATTAAGAAGGATAAAACCCAGGTTTTTTCAATAATTCATAAAAAAGCCCTGTTTCCCTTGGGGAACAAGGCATGGGTAGGTCAAGATTTCTAGTAATAGATTAGGGAATAGGACAGGAAAATTTTAAGACTTGGCGTTGGCTATTGGGGAAGGGCGGGTCCATTGGGAAACGGTCCGCAAGAGGTCCTCGAATTTGAAGGGTTTTTCCAGGCAGGGGTTTGGGATTGACGCGATGAAATCCCCGGCTTCCGCCGTGAATAGGCCGCCGGTAATGAACACGATTCTTTTTTCGAGCCCTGGAAATTTTTGGGCCAGGTTTTTGTAGAGGGCCTCACCGTTCATGTCCGGCATGTTGAAATCACTCACGATAGCGTCCACCTGTCCATTCTCTCTTTCCAGGATGCCCAAGGCGTCCAAACCATTCAGGGCGGTCAGGACCTCATTCTCTTTTTTTAGGACGCGGTTCAAAAGCTCCAAATTGCCGGGCTCGTCGTCCACCACCAGAACCCGGCCCCGCTTCGTTACGGCGGGTGAAATTAAACCCAATGTCCCGGCCTTGAGGCCGTTATCCAATGGAAGGCGAACGGTGAAAGTCGTGCCCTTTCCCAATTGACTTTGAACCTCGATGGTTCCCTTATAACGCCTGACGATTTCACCGCAAATGGAAAGGCCCAGGCCGGTTCCCACGCCCACCGCTTTGGTGGTAAAAAAAGGATCGAAAATCTTGGGGAGTACATTTTCCGGGATGCCCTTGCCCGTGTCTGAAATTTCCACAAAAAGAGTTTCTTGGTTCCGGCCTGTTCGGACGCGGATTTTGTTTTGCTCCGGAAGATGGCCTTCAATGGCTTGACCCGCATTGATCAATAGGTTCGTGAAAACTTGGTGAAGTTTTCCGGGATTGGCCGTCAAAAGGGGGAGGCCCGGGGTGAATTCTTTTTCAACCCTTGTTTTCTCCTTGAATTCGTGCAGGGTCATGTCAATGGCGGATTCGACCGTTTGATTCAAGTCGATTTCCATCAAAGGATCCTCGCCGGTTCGCGTGAACGATTTCAACCCCCGCACGATGTCCCGGATCCTTTCGCCCCCTTGGGTGGTGTCGGATAACTCCGCTTCTATTTCCTTAAATAACTTCCGACCTCTTTCGTCCATGCAATCCTTATGTTCCATCTGGTGTTTGAATTCCTCAAAATTTTCCTTTAGGAAAACCAGGTTGCCGAGGATGTAAGTGAGGGGATTGTTGATTTCGTGGGCGACTCCCGCGGCCAAGGTGCCGACGGTAGCGAGTTTTTCGTTGAGGGCGGAGCGGCTTTCGATTTGGTTTTTTAAGGTGATGTCCCGCAAAACTCCCAACACGGCCGGTTTTCCGTTAAATTGGATGGAAATACTGGAGGACTCCACATCCAGAAAATTCCCGTTCTTGTGGATTAACTTTAGTTTCAAGAGGGGATTACTCCCGCCCTTTTCGAAAATCCTTTCGACCCTTTCCCTGATGACGGTGTGGTAGTCAGGGTGTATCAGATCAAACTTTGAGCGCCCGATCAGATCGGCCTCTGAAGTGTAGCCCAACAGGCGCGCAAGGGTGCGGTTGGTGAACAAAATATTGTTCTGATCAACGATCAACATGCCTTCTGGCATCTCGTGGAGGATGTTTTTTAAATTTTCCTCTGACCGTTTCAGGCTTTCCAGGCTGGTTTTGCGTAAAGAGATATCCCTTACGACCACGATCATGGCAGGGTTTCCCACATAAGTAATGGAAATGCTGGAGGCCTCCACCTCAAGTGACCGGCCATCCTTCTTGATCCAAGTGTATTCGATAATGGAATTGAGGCCTCCTTTGTTGTAGATGTGGGTCATTCGTTCTTTGACGATCGAATGAAAGTCGGGATGAATGAGATCCAGGGGGGGGCGGCCTATCAATTCCGATTCGTTTTCGTAGCCCAGCATCCGGACAAGACTTTTGTTCATGAACAAAATATGTTCCGGGTTGTCGATAAGGACTCCGTCGGGCATTTGTTCAATGATGGATTTGAAGCTATTCTCCGATTTTCGCAGGCCCTCCTCTGCTTTTTTTCGCGAGGTGATGTCCCGAATAATGACCATAGTCGCGGGAACGCCTTGGTGAATGGTGACGATAGACTCCGCCTCAACACTTATCGTTTTTCCGCTTTTCTTTACCAAGACCAGTTCCACCGGCGGGTTCGAAAGCGCTCCTTCCTCGGCGATCCGCTTAATTCGTTTTTGGATGATGTCCTCGGATTCAGGCGAGAAAAAGAAGGAAGCGGGCTTTCCAACAAGTTCCTCATCATTTTCATATTCGAGAAGTTTCAGCAGGCCGGGATTGACATAAATAATCATCCCTCCCCGGAAGGCCATGAAGCTGATCGGCAGGAGGTCCATAAGAACCCTGAAATGCTCATCGGAATTTTTCAGGGCCTTGACCAAATCGTTATTTATATTAACGGTGCTGATGTTTTCGAACGAATTGGTTGTAAATTCACCGGGATTTCCCACTCTTATACCCTTTGTTTCGGAATTGGCCATGCAATGAACCCTTTTCAAATATCTCTTGCCTTGAGGAATCCCGTCGACGGTTTTTCAGGGAGGTATCAAAGCGGTTCGAGTTATAGGTTGGTCCGGGTTTCTTTAAGGCTGTCCAGGACTTGTTTTTCTGCCTCGATCCAATCGTTCAACTCGTCGCCCGGCTGCGCGTATCGTCCGCGGTTCAACCAACTGTAATAAGCGGCTTCTTCAATGTGCCGGGTGGATTCGACTTCGGAGGGAGGGGGAGCGATTTGAATAATATTTTTTTGTGTCATTTGTATTTCCTTAACTATGTAATAAAAACAGCCGACTTGTACGAAACGGCACATTAAATGAAAGCAAGAAATAAGCCGACGATGTTGAGATTTTTTGGCCTTAACCATGAGTTTTTTAAATGATTCAAGCAAAGGAAAGGAATCAAAACGAACGTTCGAATTATCATTTTGATCGTAACGAAGCGACTATGAGTCGAAAATATTTCCCAACTTCATAAAAAATCGATAAAGTCCAATATTGCCAGGGTTTTTGGTTGTGTCGGACGATATTAAGGCATATTCCTTGCCTTAACTACCATCATCATTCATTCAACGCCCGTGGTGAAATTTGACAGGGATTTCGTCCGCTGGACAGAAACGGAGTCTTTTAGGGAAAAGCGGTCGAAAGAAAAAATCAAGGTACCCCTATCGCAAAGGAATGTTGAGCTTAAAACAAAAGCATTGGATCCGAAGCTAGAACCATCCAAGAAATCTTATGAATCTTTGGAACCCTCAAGATTGCAACTGGGGCCCGTGGGGGGGGCGGGAAAAAGCTTAGTCTGCATCGAATCAATGAGTTCCATCCCCGGGGATCGGCCGGACGGCGTGAAATTCACGGTTTGAGGGGCCCACGGAAGAAGGCCTTGCCAAACTACGGAAATCGTACGAAAAATCCGAAGTAAAGATCGTGTTTTCATAAATTAAGGAGTTAGGCGTCATGGGTGAAAAAAGAGAGACGTATGTTCGAAAGCTAAAAGGGAATATTGACAAGTGGAATGATGAAATCGATAAATTTCAAGCTAGGGCGGACAGTACCAAGTCGGATGTCAAAGTGAAATATCGATGCCAAGTGAACGAACTGAAAACAAAACGGCAAGAGTTGGAAGGGAAGATGACGGAGCTGCAAAAAGATGGGGGAGCGGCTTGGGACGACGTGACGACTGGAGTAGATGCCGTACGGGATGCTCTAGTTGAGTCGATTTTGGTGGCCTGATCCCGTTTTGATTTATAGGCGGCAAGGTTTCCCCCTCTCGATAAGTGTTCCAAAACGAATCTGGTTTGGGATTCGTTTTCGGGGGAAAGGTAAGACGTGTGTGGATGGTATAGGAATGAAGTTGAAAAAAGATTTAATTTTCGCCTAAAAGCAATTTTTCCGCTTTTTTGCCTTTTTCTTATGCCCGCGGTTTTCGCCAGGGCTTCGACCCGGTACATCGGCCCCATCGCTTCCGCTGGGGTGACCTACACCACCTTATCATCTGCCGTTTCCGCTTGCGTCGCCGGCGACACGGTTATTCTCCTTCAGAATGTTACGGAAGCCGTTACAATCTTTAATAATGTTTCGTTTACGATTAAAGCCGACGGGAACAAAAATCGCACCTGGGACGCAATCGCTACCGGCAATACCCTAACCTTCAGCAACTTCAGCTCGGCGCTCACTATCCAAAATATGGTCCTCAACCATTCCGCTGGATCCGGCTCCTATTTTGTCAATCCCATCATGAATAATGCCGCGATCAGGTTTTTCAACTGCCTGATTAAGCGCTCCACTTCGTCCGCGACGGTTGCGGATATTATCAACGTCTCGAGCGTCAACGTCGCGAAAGGTCTCTATTTTAGTCAGTGTGAATTAGTTGGAAACGCCGTTAATAACAATACTTCCCACGCTGTTTCCATAGGGACCGGTAACAACGCGATCCCTGTTCTTTATATGGAAAATACGATTGTGCGGGATTGCACGGGCGCGGGTAATGATGGGATTGAGTGCTCGCAAAACACAGCCAACAATTTGATCACCATTTACAATTCAACTTTTTTTAATTGCGCAAACGGTCTTTCGTATCAGTGCGGGGGTGACTTCCAAAACGATCTTTTTTCCAATGTGACTACCGATTTAATCATCGCGGGGGGAGCCTCTAAGACTGATTTTACTTACTGCGCTTTTGAATTGATCGCAAGCCCGACCGTTGCCAATGGCTACGGGGTAAGTTGCATCGGTGGAATCGTTCCCGCGAATGAATTTGTCAATACCTCAACGCCGGATCTTCATTTGAAAGCGGGGGCCAAATCAATTGACACAGGATTCACCATCGCCGCCGTGACCTTCGATAAGGATGGAACAGCTAGGCCGCAGGGGACTAATTGGGATATCGGAGCGTATGAATATGTGGCACCAACACCAACCCCTACCAAGACAAATACGCCGACTAATTCACTTACCTTTACGCCTACAAACACGCTGACGTTTACCATCACCAGCACACCCACGAAAACCTTAACCTTTACCCCAGCCAACACCTTGACCTTTACTCCGACGAATACGCTAACGTTTACGCCGACTAACACCCTTACCTTCACCCCGACGAACACACTGACATTTACCATCACCAACACACCCACGAAAACCTTAACCTTTACGCCAACCAACACCCTGACCTTTACTCCGACAAATACGCTAACGTTTACGCCGACCAATACGCTTACCTTTAAGCCTACGAACACTTCAACGTATACACTGACATTTACACCAACCAACACATTGACCTTCACTCCAACAAATACGCTGACCTTCACGCCGACGAACACGCTTACTTTTACGCCAACCAACACTTTGACCTTCACCCCGACCAACACGCTTACTTTTACACCGACAAACACCCTGACCTTCACTCCAACGAATACTTTGACGTTTACTCCAACCAACACTCTGACTTTTACCCCGACTAACACGCTTACTTTTACCCCAACCAATACTCTGACCTTCACGCCGACAAACACGCTTACTTTTACGCCAACCAACACTCCGACCTTCACTCCGACGAATACTTTGACGTTTACTCCAACCAACACTTTGACTTTTACCCCGACGAATACGCTTACTTTTACGCCTACCAACACTTTGACTTTTACACCGACTAACACGCTTACTTTTACCCCAACCAATACTCTGACCTTCACGCCGACAAACACGCTTACTTTTACGCCAACCAACACTCCGACCTTCACTCCGACGAATACTTTGACGTTTACTCCAACCAACACTTTGACTTTTACCCCGACGAATACGCTTACTTTTACCCCAACCAACACTCTGACTTTCACTCCGACAAACACGCTTACTTTTACGCCAACCAACACCCTGACTTTCACTCTGACGAATACGCTGACCTTTACGCCGACGAATACGCTTACTTTTACGCCAACCAACACCCCGACCTTCACGCCCACGAACACGCTTACTTTTACGCCAACAAACACCCTGACCTTTACTCCGACGAATACGCTGACGTTTACACCGACTAACACTCTGACCTTCACCCCCACGAATACGCTGACGTTTACACCGACAAACACCCTGACCTTCACTC
>CAZHFP010000068.1:11733-13477 GCA_964531065.1 uncultured bacterium | reverse complement strand
GAGGTCGTTTTCGCCTTTTGTTTCATGGTGGCCATCCATGAATGGGGTCATTTCTTAGCCATGCGCCTGCTGGGCGTAGGGGTTGAAGAATATTGCATTGGATTCCCTCCCCGGATCGCCTCAAAAAAATGGGGGAATACCCTTTATTCGGTGGGCGCGATTCCGCTGGGAGGGTTTTGCAAACCTCAAGGCGGGGACTTGAGCGGGCAATCGGCCGAGGAAATGAACGCCAAGCCGCCGGAGCCGGGGGATTATTTGGCCGCCTCCTGGTGGCGGCGGGTTTTGATTCTTCTGGCGGGCCCCGGCATGAACTACGTGACCGCCCTTTTCTTGGTGACCATGCTTTTTCTCATCAAAGGCGAGATCATCCCCATGGAAAAACCGGTTTTGGGTTTTGTGCCCCCGGGGAGCCTGGCGGAAAAGGCGGGATTACAAAAAGGAGATGTTCTTTTAAAAGCCAACGGCAAGGACATTGCCAACCTCCAAACGGCTGATGATTTATATCCGGATTACGGCAAGTCCGTTAATGTTTTGGCCGAACGGAAGGGAAAGACCTTCGCGGCGACGCTGACCCGTCCCGCCAAGAACTTAAATGAATGGGAATCATCGCAAAACGCGGGGCTGCGTTTTCTTTCCGCCTTAGGGTTCGGCCCCGATGCCCCGGCCGACCCAACTTTTGGCATCTCCGGTTTTGTGCCATCTGTCGTGGGGATGGCGGCCATGGGCAATCCGGCCCGCAACGCGGGAATCCAGGACGGGGATGAAATTACTTCTATCAACGGCCACAAGGTCACCGAGTGGTCGGAGATGACCTATTACATCCGCAATAGCCAGGCGGATCCCCTCCAGATTGAGTTTAAGCGCGGCGATAAAATCCACGCGGTTTCCATCCAACGGATCTTCAACGGCTCGAATAAAGCCATCGGTATCATGGCGCCCGAGTCCAAGGATCCGCCGGAAGTCAAAAAGGTATCCCTGCTCCAGGCCTTGAACGATTCGGCCAAATTCAGCCTCAATAAATCCTCTGAAATGCTGGGCGGTATTTGGAAGATGGTGACCGGCAAAATTTCACTCAAGGATAATATCGGCGGCCCGGTGACCATTATGAGGCTCATGTACCACCAGGCGACCCAGGGGTGGGAGGATTTTCTTTCGCTGGTGGCGGTCATTTCGCTCATGTTGTGTTTAATGAACCTCCTGCCCTTGGGGGTCGTGGACGGGGGACAAATCGTTATTTGTTTTATCGAGGCCATCAAGCGGCGGCCCATGTCGGTTAAGTTTCAAACAGTCTACCAGCAAATGGGGTTTGTTCTGATCGCCGGGTTGATGCTTTTCGCGGTCTTTAACGATTTCAAGAACATCTTTTTGGAGATCCATAACCATATCCAGTAGAAGCCACTGTATGTCCGCAGCACCTTCTTATTTAGAAAATCATCTTCAAAGGAGTGCTTGTGAAACTTCATGAATACCAGGCGAAGGAAATTTTCGCCAAGTACGGCCTGCCGGTGACGCCGGGGTTTTTGGTGAAGCACCTTTCCGAAGTCGACGAGGCCTTGAAAAAATTCCCCGAAGGGCCGTGGATGGTGAAGGCCCAGATCCACGCGGGCGGCCGAGGCAAGGCCGGCGGCGTGAAATTTTGCAAGAATGAAATGGAAGTCCGCCAAAAGGCCAGCGATATTCTCGGCATGACCCTGGTTTCTCCCCAGACCGGACCCCAGGGAAAAATCGTCAAAAAAATCTTCAT
>CAZHFP010000068.1:8715-11633 GCA_964531065.1 uncultured bacterium | reverse complement strand
GAATATATTTCCTGGCGCGACCCGGATGAAGAAGACCCCCGCGAATTGCAGGCGGCCGAATCGGGCTTGTCCTATATCTCGCTGGACGGCAATATCGGATGCCTCGTCAATGGCGCGGGACTGGCCATGGCCACCGCCGACGCCATTCAGCATTTTGGCGGTACTCCGGCGAACTTTTTGGACGTGGGAGGCAGCGCCACCCAAAAAGCCGTGGCCCAGGCTTTTAAAATTATTCTATCGGATGAGAGGGTCAAGGCCATCTTGGTTAACATCTTCGGCGGAATCGCGAAATGCGATTTGATCGCACAAGGCATCATCGACGCGGCCAAAGAAGTGGGGCTTTCTTTGCCCCTGGTCGTCCGCTTGGAGGGAACCAACGTGGAAAAAGGAAAAGAACTTCTGTCAAAATCGGATTTGAAATACAGCTTCGCTTCCAGTATGGACGAGGCCGCTAAGGCCGTGGTGGCCGGGGCCGGGGGGGCGCGCTTATGAGCATCTATCTAGGCAAAAACGCGAAGGTCATCTGCCAGGGCATCACCGGCTCCGCCGGGTTGTTTCACTCGAAAACCTGCCGGGACTACGGCACGAAGATGGTGGGCGGGGTCACGCCGGGCAAGGGCGGCAGCGAGGTAGAAGGTTTTAAGGTATTCGACACGGTGGAGAACGCGGTCAAAAAAACCGGCGCCAATACCACGATGATTTTTGTTCCCGCTCTTTTCGCCGGGGACGCTATTTTGGAGGCCGCCGCCGCAGGGATTGAGCTGATCGTCTGCATCACCGAAGGGATTCCCGCCAACGACATGGCCAAGGTCAATCTGATCCTTAAGCAATATCCTAAGTCCCGTTTAATCGGTCCCAATTGCCCCGGCATCATTACGCCGGGCGTGGCCAAGGTCGGCATCATGCCGGGTTATATCCACAAGCCGGGAAAAATCGGCATCGTTTCCCGCTCGGGGACCTTAACCTATGAGGCGGTCTGGCAGGTCACCCAGCTGGGGTTAGGCCAATCCACCTGTATCGGCATTGGCGGCGACCCGATTGTGGGCACTACCCATCTGGATACTTTGGAAGCTTACAACGCCGATAAGGATACCCAAGCGGTCATTATGATCGGTGAAATCGGAGGGACCGCGGAGGAAGAAGCGGCCGAGTACGTGAAGAAACACATGAAAAAACCCGTGGCGGCCTTTATCGCCGGCACGACGGCCCCCCCGGGCAAACGCATGGGCCACGCCGGCGCCATTGTTTCCGGCGGCAAAGGCACGGCCAAGGAAAAAATCGAGGCCCTGGAAGCGGCGGGAATTGTCGTAGCCCAAAGCCCCGGCGAAATCGGCAACGCCCTGGTGGAAGCCCTCAAGGGAAAAGGCCGATCCAAAAGCGCATCCCCCAAGAAGAAGGCCAAGCGATAAAGGCGCGTCCCCGGGGGGCCCGTTGAAAAAAGAAAAACCCCTTTCCCGAAAAACCTTCGGGCTGGCGCTTCTCCTTACTTTTAGCTTGGCCGGGGTTGGCCAGTTTTTCTTGGCCCAAAAAGACATGTCGTGGACCCTGTGGCCCGGATTGGCATTTTGGGGGTTAAGTCTTTTCCCTCTTTTTCGAATTCTAAAACCCCAAGCCTCCACTCGAAATTCTCCTGACCTGGAATTGTCCCCCGGCAGGGAAGGAATTCTTTTCGCGGGCCTCACCGCCGTCACGATTTTCTTCCGGGCCTATAAAATCAACGATCTTCCCGACGGCATTTTCGCCGATCGGGCGGAGGTCGCCTGCGGCGCCTTAAGGATTCTTCACGACCATTGGCGTCCCTTCCTGGAAGCCCTCAGCCTGCATGTTCCCGAGCTTAATATTTATTACCTGGCCGCCGGCTGGTTCAAGCTTTTCGGGAGCTCGCCGGAAATCTTCTCCTATTTTGATGTCTTTCTTTCCACCGCGGGGGTTCTGCTGGCATACGGCGTCTTCCGCCAATGGTCCGGTCCCCGGACGGCGCTGTTGAGCTTTTATTTTTTGGCCATCATGCGGTGGAATTTTGTTTTCGCCCATAAAATTTACTATCAATCCCAAACCGTTTTTTTCATGATGCTGGCCCTTTTCTTCCTTCTTTTGGCGAGGAGCCGGGGAAAGGGGTGGTGGGCCGCCGCCGGTTTTTTTCTAGCGGCGGGTCTTTATTCCTACCAGGCTCTTAAGGCTGTTCCTCTTTTTTTTATTCTTTATATGTTTTTTGAGTTTCGGACGGATCCTTCAGCGCGACAAAGAAACGTTTGGAGCTGGCTGGTTTTTTGGCTTTCTTTCCTTTGCTTTGCCGCGCCTCTGTTGGGATGGATGACGCAAAGCCAAAGCCTGGGACGGCGTGAGGCGGAAGTCTCGGTGTTCGCGAAAATAAAAACGGAAAATAGTTTGAGGCCCCTTTGGACAAACCTTTGTGACGGGGCGGCCATTTTCAACCGGCGCTACGACACCAACGGCCAATCTAATTTTGGGGGCCGCCGAATGTTAGACGATGTCACGGGGGTTTTGTTTATTCTGGGCCTTGCTACCGCGGCCTCACGGTTAAAAGAAAAGCCCACTTTTTACGCGGCGGCGGGACTGGGGGTGATGAGCCTTCCGGCGCTTCTTTCCGAAAATGGGGGTCACGCCGGGCGCATGCTGGGCATAACGCCCTTTATCGCCTATCTCTGCGCCCTTTTGATCATGGAAATAAGGGTCAAATGGAAATCTCTGGGGCCGGCCAAGGGCCCGGCCAAATTTTGGGGGACGGTTGGCATGGCGGGCCTGCTGGGAGCCGCGGCGCTTATAAATTTTCAGGATTATTTTGGGGGTCAGATCCGGGATCCGGCCTATTTGAATGATTTTTCCTGGCCGGAAACGAAAGTCGGTCAAGCGATCGCGGGGGATGACGGCAAAACGGAATTTTTTCTGCCCTCGCG
>CAZHFP010000068.1:0-8615 GCA_964531065.1 uncultured bacterium | reverse complement strand
GCCAATTGGGTCACCCCGCTGTCATTTCCTAAATAAGCCGCCGATTGGGATAAAACCGCCGCGAGGTCCGGGAGGGACAAGATTTTGTCCAGAATCACCGTGTCCTTCAGTCCGGCGAAAGCCGCTTGGAGGGCCGTCCGGTTTTTTTCTTCCGCCTCGCCCCAGACCACTAAAACCTGTTTTTGGGATTCTCTCACGGCCCTTTCGGCCGCGTCCTTGAAAAAAGACAGGGGCGCGTTCTTGGACTCGCTTCCGCTTCCGGGATGGATGACCAGGGGAAAAGAAATATTCAGGGACGATAAAATTTGCTTTCCGCGTTCTTTGAGTTTTTCGCCCATATGGAGCCTCGCCAACCGGAAGGGTGAATCGGGAGCCAGCGGGCATTGAAAGACAGTCTCCAGCCAATAATCGGCGGCCCAGCGGGTTTCTTCCAGGAATTCCGCGAAGGGTTTGGACGGGAAATGGACCTGAGCGGGCGAGAGGGAAGCCAGGTTTTTTCGGATCAGCTCGTCGGGTTCTTTGAAGAAAACAAAAATTTCCTTGAATTGAATCCAAAATTCTTTTTGAGCGTCCCGGGGGCTGGAGGAGAGAAGAATTTGAAGGAGCGGATCCAGAGGAATGACCCGGTCCACTCCCATCAGTTTCGCGCCGAGAGAAAGATAGGGCGCCGTTCCGGCCAGGGTGACCAACGCGCGCGATTGCAAGGTTCGAAGGGCCGGCAGGGTGAGGAGGGAATCGCCCAAGCTTCCCGCCGCTAAGACTAAAACCGGATCGGGTTTTTCCATGGCGCCATTATAGAACGGCCGCTGATGAATACCGAAAGGAGGTGGTACCGGTTTCTTGAATGGAAAAGTCAGTCTTTAATGAAATTTGGGTTAAATATGCCGTTCGGACCCTCTCTCCATTTTGAAAGCGCTTTTAACCTGGGTCCTTTCAAGGTTTTCCCTTGTTTTAAAAGCAAATGGTGGCATATTTTCTGCAGGTTTTAAACGAGTGCGTGAGTTTTTCCATCGAGAATCGAAGGATCCATTGCGAAATATTAAACGCTTCATAACCACGGTCAGCCTCGGGTTGGGATTCATTATCCTGGGCCCGGCCGGGATTCCTTTAGCCCAGGCGGGGACTGTCAGCACCTGCGCCAAATTTCAAACCGTGAATGCTGGTTCCTATACGGTCCAGACCAACTATTGGAATTCAGGGGCATGTCCTACCACCCAATGCATGAATATCGACGATGTCACGGGAAACTTCGCGGTGACCGCGGGAACGTTCACTTGCGGCGATAACGTCGCGACCTATCCGTCGATCTATGACGGCTGCCATTACGGCAACTGCAGTCCGGGAACCAACCTGCCCATGCCGGTGAGCTTGCTTCAATGCGTTACCAGCAGCTGGAGTTTTGTCCCTACCAACACGGGGTTGTGGGACGCGGCCTACGACATTTGGTTCAGCACGACTACCAACACCAGCGGCGGATACGGCGGGGGAGCGGAGTTAATGATCTGGATGGATTACATGCCGGGGACGGGAGCCGGCGGTACGTTAAAAGCCACTAACGTTTCCATTGACGGCCACAGTTGGAATGTTTATGAGGGTCCGGTGGGCTGGAA
Source organism: uncultured bacterium (assembly GCA_964531065.1). Lineage (GTDB taxonomy): Bacteria > Oederibacteriota > Muellerivitia > Muellerivitales > Muellerivitaceae > PALSA-1180. The sequence continues at coordinate 7,005 of CAZHFP010000068.1, read as the reverse complement.
CTATATCGCTTATTTGGCCGTTACGCCTTTCACCTCTTTTGATGACGCGAACATCTTGGCTTTCATCAGCGACAGCGAGGCCCGGGGTTATATTCTTCCCGGGTGGTACCTGGCGGCGATTGAAGCGGGCAACGAGCTTCGGACCGGAGGAGTACCCTTTACTAGCACGGGGTTCAGCGCCAACGTTAATTCCAGCGGCTGCGGCACCCCGACGGTCATTCCGACGCTTACCTTTACCCCCACAGCCACGCCTACTATCACTGATACGCCCTGTATGGTATTTGGAAATACCTGTACGCCGACTTTCACCTTCACGCCCACCCCGACCTTTACCCCCACGGCAACCCAGACCCCCACCCCGACCCCCTCCAATTTGTTCGTGGTATATCCCAATCCCTGGCCGGATTCCCAAAGTCCCGGGGATAACCTTTCTTTTTATTATCAAAATGACCAGGCGGCGGATCAGGTCCAACTCAAAATTTTCACCCTGGCTTACCGGAAAATATATGAGGACGATACCCTGCCCGCGGGCGTGGGCCCCCAGCCGCCCTGGAGCCTGAACGCGTCGAACCTCCATTTGGCCAACGGTCTTTATTATTTCGTCCTGGTTTGGAAGAACGGTTCCCATGAGACCCAAAAGGTGATGAAGGTTCTGATCCGGCGTTAATGAGGCCTGTTTTTCAAGTTTTTGTTGGCCTTGAAACAACCCCTCCTGTGCCGGATAATAACAAAACCAGTTGTCGGCGCTCAGTTGTCAGTTTTGAGCAAAGGCATTGAAAACCCAAATAAATCTTCCATTACCTAGGTTGAGGAAAAAATGGCCGACCAATTTTTTGAAATTAAGCGCCGTAAAACCCGTGCCGTGATGGTCGGAAAGGTGAAAGTCGGGGGCGACGCCCCCATTTCCATCCAATCCATGACCAATACCCTCACTTACGAAGTTGACGAGACCTTGGAGCAGATCAAACGCCTTGAGGACGCGGGCTGTGAGATTATCCGCGTGACCGTTGAGAACCCCAAATCCCTGAAAGCGGTCTCGAAGCTTAAAGCCAAAATGAAAGTGCCGTTGGTGGCGGATATCCACTTTGCCTACCAGCTCGCGCTGGATTCCATTGACGAAGGGGCGGACAAGATCCGCATCAACCCGGGCAATATCGGGGGGATGGATCGTTTAGCCCAAGTCGTGGAGAAGTGCAAAAAATTCAACGTGGCCATGAGGGTCGGTGTCAACTCCGGTTCCTTGGAAAAAGACCTGCTGGAAAAATACGGGCATCCGACGCCCGAAGCCATCGTGGAATCGGCCATGCGCCACATCAAATTTATTGAGTCCCTCGGCTACCAGCAAATGATCATCTCAGTGAAAAGCTCCCATGTGCCGACCATGATCCGCTCCTACCGGCTTCTAGCCGAACAATGCGACTATCCTTTTCACGTGGGCGTCACCGAAGCGGGAACGAAGATGCAGGGCATCACCAAAAGCGCTGCCGGTATCGGTGCGGTTTTAGCCGATGGTATCGGGGACACGATCCGCGTTTCCTTGACCTCCGATCCCGTTGAGGAAGTGAAGGTCGCCACCCACTTGCTGCGCTCCATGGGTTTCCGCAAGGAAGGCGTGGAGATCGTGGCCTGTCCGACCTGCGGCCGCTGTCACGTGGACCTGGAAGGCATGGTGGACGCCGTGGAAACCGCGACCTTGACGATGAAAACCAACATGCGCGTCGCCATCATGGGCTGTGTGGTCAATGGACTGGGCGAGGGCGCGGAGGCGGATGTCGGCCTTTGCGCGGAGAAGGGCCACGGGGTCATTTTTGAAAAGGGCCAGATTAAGACCCGCCTGAAGGAAGAGGAACTGGTGCCCAATTTGATCGACGAGATCAAGAAGCGCGCCGCCGAGATTGACAAGGCCGCTAAAAAGGCCTGATTCACCACAGAGTTACACGGAGTGACACAGAGTAAGTCCTCAAAATCATTCCGAAAATGCTTGCCGAAACTGTTTGTTTTAAGACAATGGCTTTCACTTAGGGGTACGGTTTGTTGCCGTACCCCTTAATTTTTACTCTGAGTAACTCTGTTAACTCTGTGGTTCAATCCAAGTTTTGAGGTCTTCATGAGAGTCTCCCAAGCCTTCATCCCCACCGTCAAGGAAACGCCCGGCGAGGCGGAAATTCCCTCCCACAAATTGATGCTCCGCGCGGGGTTGATGCGCAAGGTCGCCTCGGGATTCTATGAATATCTTCCCCTGGGACAGAGGGTCATCCTTAAAATCATGAAAATTATCCGCGAGGAAATGGAGCTCAGCGGGGCTCAGGAAGTGCTGATGCCCATCATGACCCCCGCCGAGCTTTGGCAGGAAACGGGCCGGTGGCAAAAATACGGCAAAGAATTGATGAGGGTTAAGGACCGCCACGACCGTGATTACGCGCTGGGTCCTACCCACGAGGAAGTCATAACGGACATGGTCCGCCGGGAGTTGAAGAGCTACAAACAACTTCCCATGAACCTGTTCCAGATTGCCACCAAGTTCCGCGACGAGGTCCGGCCCCGGTTTGGCGTCATGCGCAGCCGGGAATTTCTCATGAAGGACGGCTATTCCTTTGATCGGGATGAGAAATCATCGGACGAGACCTATTGGAAAATGTACGAGGCCTACAAACGCATCTTCAAGCGCTGCGGGCTGGAATTTTCACCCGTGGAAGCGGATTCGGGACTCATCGGCGGAAGCTTCACCCACGAGTTCATGGTGTTGGCCGAGAGCGGGGAAGCGGCCATCGCCTGGTGCCCTGCCTGTTCCTATTCGGCGAACATGGAAAAGGCCGCAGGGGTTCCCTCGCCTTCCGCCGTTTCTCAAGCAACGAACGAAGCTTACGCACCAGTTGATACCCCCGGAAAATACACCGTGGAGGAGGTTGGCGCTTTGCTGAAACTCCCTCCCACCCAATTCATCAAGACCCTCATCTTTCTGGCGGACGGAAAACCGGTCGCGGTATTGGTCCGGGGCGATCACGAGGTCAATGAGGTGAAGGTCCAAAACGCGCTGGGCGCCACCGAGCTTGTTTTAGCCCCCGCTGAGAAAGTCATGGAAGTCACCGGAGCGCCTGTGGGTTTTGCCGGGCCGGTTGGCTTGAAGGGCGTTAAGATTCTCGCCGATAACGCCTTGAAGGAAGGCCATGATTACGTGACGGGCGCCTTAGCAAAAGATAAACATCTGATCCATGTGGAGATCGGCCGGGATTGCGCCGCGCCTTGGTACAACGACTTTAGAAGCGTGGCGGCTGGCGATGGCTGTCCCAAGTGCGGGAAGCCTTTGAAGATTGTCCGGGGCATCGAAGTGGGCCAAACCTTCAAACTGGGAACGAAATATTCCAAAGCGATGAAATGCGTTTATCTGGGCGAGGATGGCAAGGACCACGAGGCGGTCATGGGCTGCTACGGCATTGGGGTTACCCGCACCGTGGGAGCCACAATCGAACAGCACAACGACGCCGAAGGCATCCTTTGGCCCATTTCCCTCGCGCCTTATCAGGTGCATCTTCTTCTCCTCAATCCCGCCGAGCCGGAAGTGGCCAAGGTCGCCGATCAATTTTACGAGGATTTAAAGAAGGCGGGCTATGAGGTTCTCTATGATGACCGCGCTGAAGCCTCGGCTGGTTTTAAGTTCAAGGACGCCGACCTGTTAGGCATGCCGCTTTCCGTTCGGGTAGGTTCCCGTGGGCTTAAAGAGGGTTTGGTAGAAGTGAAGCGCCGCCGCGAGAAGGAACCGGCCAAGGTTCCGTTGGCGGAGGTTTTGGCGAAGGTGAAGGAAATGGCCGCCGAAGAATGGAAGCTCTGTACTCCTTAACAATTGATTTTACCGCGGAGGCGCAGAGACGCAGAGAAAGGCAAAATCTTTTGTCGAAAAAAGAGTTCGTTACACCTTGAGTTTATATTTTTTTCGAATCAGTCATTTCTTTTCTCTGCGGTGAAAATATTTTGAAAGGTCTTCATTGAAAATCGCCCTCGTTACCGACACTTATTTTCCCCGCATCAACGGAGTCTCAACCTCGACCCAAATTTTCGCCGAAGAATTCGCCAAGCTCGGCCATGAAGTTCATATCTACGCCCCGGACTTTCCCAACAATATCGATGAAAGCGGCGCCTTCAAAATCTACCGGTTCCCCTCCTTTTATCTTTTCTTCGATCCTGAGGACCGGTTGGGAATGCCTTGGAAGGACAAGAAACTCGTCCAACAGTTCATCGACCATAAGTACGATATCGTCCACACCCAGACGCCCTTTACCATCGGAGGCCCGGCGGTCAAGTGGGCGAGAAAGTCCGGCTCCAAAGTTGTTCATACCTACCACACCTTGTTCGCCGCCTATGTGGAGCATTATCTCTGGTTTCTCCCGAAGGCCCTGTCCATTTGGTACGCCAAATCGGCCAGCCGGCGCTATTGCAATTCTTGCGACCTGCTCATCACGCCTTCCACCGAAATGAGGGACGTGTTATCCAGCTACAACGTGACGAAACCCATTGAAGTGATTCCGACCGGAATTCGATTAGATCGTTTTCACGGCCGGGACCGCCAAAGGTACCGTCAATTGAAGGGGTATAAGCCGGAGGATAAGGTTCTTCTCTTTATGGGCCGGGTGGCTGAAGAAAAAAATATCGACTTTCTTCTGCGGGTCGTCAACCGCTTGAGGCCCCGCGTTCCGAACCTCCAATTTCTCATCGCCGGCGAAGGCGCCGCGAAAAAGCATCTGGAAAAAATGACGGTGGACCTGGGAATGTCCGATTGCGTCCACTTCGCCGGCTACTTGAGCAAAGAAGATTGGCGCGATTGTTACGCCGGGTCCGACCTTTTTGTTTTCGCCTCCATTACCGAAACCCAAGGCTTGGTGGTGACGGAAGCCATGGCCGCGGAAACGCCGGTCGTGGCGGTGGCGGAAATGGGAATCAAAGACGTGATGGCCTCGGGCCGGGGCGGATTAACCACGGCCTTGAATGAGGATGAATTTACCGAGGCGGTCTACCAAATGCTGACGGACCAGGCTCTCTACGCCCAAAAGAAATCGGAAACCCTGGCCGAGGCCGACAAGTGGTCCTCCACTTCCATGGCCAAGCGGATGCTGGAAGCTTATGAAAAGATATTAAAAGGCAATTGAACCACCAAGCTCACCAAGAACGACATAAAAAATAATGAATTCTGTTTTAGGACTTTTTAAAAAAAATTCTTTTCTTTTCTTGGTGCCCTTGGTGCCTTGGTGGTTCATTGTTTTTACCTTGCTTTTGCCAATGGGAGCTGGAGCTCAAGAATCCTGGGAATTTCTGCCGGGCCCCCCGCTTTTCCACCCCCTTATCGCAGATCCCCGGGAGCCCCAAACCAGCGTTTTAGCCTATACCAGCCAAACCCGTTTTGAAGGCGCCATTGGAACGACCTTTGAACTTCTGCGCTATAACTCCGCCGATCAAACCCAATGGGGTTGGGACATCTTCGGCTCCGGATTCATCCTGCTGGATCAGGAGGGAGCCGCTTTTCCCATGAGGGGCAATGACTGGTACGCGGGGCTTTCCCTGAGCGAAACTTCCGGAGCCTTTTCCCACCGGTTGGAATTTGTCCACCAAAGCTCCCACTTGGGGGATTCGCTGGAAGGCCAACAAGAACCGATCATCTACAACGGCGAAAACTTCAATTTTACGACATCTTTTAATCCCGTCCCGGAGCTTCGGCTTTACGCCGGAATCGGGGTTTGGGAGAACCTTTTTCCTTATGACAAGGCTTTTTTCGCTTCCGTGGGGACGGAAATTTATTCGCCTCCCGCGAACTTTATCGGAACCCAAATAAGGGCTTATGGGGCCTTTCACTTAAAATGGAAAGGCCAGGCGGGAGGCGTCCTCAACAAGACGACCCAATGGGGAATTCAATTAAAATTTTCCCCGGAGGATTCCCGGGCGGTGAGGCTGGCTCTGGTTTTTTATGACGGAAATTCAGAGTACGGTCAGTTTTACCAAACCCATGATAATCACTGGGCAGTGGGGGTCTACTTTGACCCTTAATAAACCTGAAATAAAACAACAACCACGAAGCCGCGAAGCCACGAAGAAAAGCAAAAGTCTTTACATGGGATTTTCTTTCTTTTGCCTTCCTTCGCGGCTTCGTGGCTTCGTGGCGGTTTGGATTTTGATACTTGGTCCGGCGCTGGTTTTCGCCGGGGAAGAGAAGTTGGTTTTTCTTCCTCCGCAACCGGCTTTCGAAAAACTGATCGCCGACCCCCGGGAGCCCCATGACGGCATTCAGATCCAGAGCGGGTCGATCCCCTATGAGGGTGATATTGGTTCCGCCATTGAACTGCTGCAATGGCGTCCAGCCGATGGATCCCTGTGGGGTTTTGGGATATTGGGGGCCGCCTCCATCGGACTGGGAACCGCCGATCCGGACGCCTATCCCAAGCGGCTGGTCTATGAGGGCGGTGTTTTGAACTACAATTTATTTCCGGAGCTGGTCAGCGACTGGCAGTTGGGAGCCTATTTCAGCCAGTCCTCCGGCGCCATTTCCCACCGGCTGGAATATACTCACGTGAGTTCTCATTTGGGCGACGAGCTTTTCGATTATGTTCCGCGGTTTATCTATACCCGGGAAAGCTTCCGCTACACCTTGTCTTTTCAGCCTTCGGAAAACGCCAGACTCTACGCCGGAGCCGGCTACTCGGGCCATATTGACCCGGCGGAGAAGCCGTTTTTCCTTCACGCGGGAGCGGAGCTTTATACGAATCCCTTTGAGTTTTTATTCCATACCGCCGGGAAGGGCTACTTAGGTTATGACATGAAGCTGAAGGCCGAGGCGGGCGGAGTTTTCAATCAAGCGCTTCAACTAGGATTGCAATGGAAATGGAAAAAAGAAAGCCGGCAGGCGGTCCGCTTGGCGGTTTTGTACTATAACGGCAACAGCGAATTTGGGGAGTTTTACCGGCAGAAGGATGAGCATTGGGGTTTTGGAATTTTTTTCGATCCTTAAAAAATAATTTTACC
>CAZHFP010000067.1:2360-13499 GCA_964531065.1 uncultured bacterium | reverse complement strand
GGTAATCGGACCAGTTATTGCGGGATGGGATTCTGGCTTAACGGCAACAATACCTATAATAGCGATATTTCGGCCTATACCCAGCTGGTGTTTTACGCCAAGAGCTCGGATTCGGCAAAATATGTGTTCGCCGCGAACGACAACACCACTCAGGGATGTTATCCGCCGAGTTTGTCCAACCAGTTTACCGGCACGGCCGGATGGGCGCCGGTGACCGTTACCTTCTCCGCTCTGAACCCGGCGACGGCGAACGCCTCGGCTTGCCCCAGTCCCGGAGCCTACACGGCCCACGCTCTGGACCGGACGACGGTAGGCCAGTTCCAATGGCAAATCAACGCGAATGGCGTGTTTGATTTGTGGGTAGATGATATTTTCCTTCAATAATCAACCGGCTCAATCCGTGAAAAGCCTGTCTCGTTCCGAGGCGGGCTTTTTGTTTTTATACGGCTTGAAATAGGGCTTTTGGTATCCCACAATGACCCCATGGATTTCGAAATTGTTTCCGACTTTAAGCCTACCGGCGATCAGCCCCAAGCCATCGAAAAACTTACTAAAAACCTGAGGAATGGAGCTGCCCACCAAACCCTTCTGGGGGTGACCGGGTCCGGGAAAACCTTCAGCATGGCCCATGTCATCCAGAAGGTTCAAAGGCCGGCCTTGATCATTTCTCATAACAAAACATTGGCCGCCCAGCTTTACAGCGAGTTCAAAGAATTCTTCCCCAAAAACGCCGTGGCTTATTTTGTGAGTTATTACGATTATTACCAGCCTGAAGCCTATATTCCGCACACCGATACCTTTATTGAAAAAGACGCCTCCATCAACATGGAGCTGGACCGGCTCCGGTTGGAGGCGACCGCTCTGCTTCAGGAACGCCGGGACGTCATTATCGTGGCTTCGGTTTCCTGCATCTATGGGCTGGGTTCGCCCGAATACTACAAAAAAATGCATTTAGTCGTTCGGGAGGGACAGGAGACCCCGCGCGACCAGTTTTTAAAGGATCTGGTCGAAATCCAATATGCCCGCAATGACATTGAATTCACCCGGGGAAAGTTCCGGGTCAAGGGCGATGTCATCGAGATTTTCCCGGCCTACGGGGAGAACCCTTTTCGTATCGAATTTTTCGGGGATGAGGTTGAAAAAATTACGGAGGTGGACCCGGTCACGGGAAGAATCTTGAACCGTCGGAAGGTCTTGGCGATATACCCGGCCAAGCATTATGTTATGCCTCAATCGGTCATTAAAGGCGCTATCCATAATATCCAGGATGAACTAAGGGAGCGTCTCCAGGAATTGAAAAAGGCCGATAAGCTGGTCGAAGCCCAGCGTTTGGAACAGCGCACTATGTATGATTTGGAGATGATCGAGGAGATGGGCTATTGTCAGGGCATCGAAAATTATAGCCGGCATTTTGACGGCCGAAAACCGGGAGACCCGCCCTTCACCCTTCTGGACTATTTCCCCAAGGACTTCGTGACGTTTATCGACGAGTCCCATGTCACCCTGCCCCAGTTGAGGGCGATGTACAACGGCGACTTCGCCCGGAAGAAAAACCTGGTGGAATACGGATTCCGGCTTCCCTGCGCCTATGACAACCGCCCGGTGAAGTTCGATGAATTCCAGAAAAAAGTCGGGCAGGTGATCTATGTTTCCGCCACTCCGTCGAAGGACGAGCTGAAATATTCCAATGGGGAAGTGATTGAGCAAGTGATCCGCCCCACCGGGCTGATGGATCCGGAAATTGAGGTACGGCCCGCGGTAACCCAGGTGGATGATTTGATCGGGGAAATCAGGGATAGGGTCAAAAAGAAACAGCGCGTTTTGGTGACGACTCTGACTAAAAAAATGGCGGAAGATCTATCCAGCTATCTGAAGCAATTGGAAGTCAAGGTTTCATACCTGCATTCGGACATCGAAACTTTGGAGAGGATCCGAATCATCCGCGACCTGCGCCTGGGAGTTTATGACGTTTTAATCGGGGTTAATCTGCTCCGGGAGGGATTAGACCTGCCGGAAGTGAGTCTGGTGGCAATCCTAGACGCCGACAAGGAGGGCTTTTTACGCTCCGAGGTCTCCTTGATGCAGACGTCCGGCCGGGCCGCCCGCAATGTGGAGGGCCGGGTCATCTTTTACGCGGATAAGGAAACCGAATCGATGCGAAAAACCATCGCGGAAACGAAAAGGCGCCGGCTGGTTCAGGGCGAGTATAACCGGAAAAACGGCATTACTCCCGCGACCATCCAAAAGAAAATACGAGAGCTTCTTTCTACTGTATACGAAGCCGATTACTACACCGTACCCCTTGCCGCGGAAAATGGGGAAGCTTTCCTTGTCCCGGAGGCCATTCCCCGGAAAATTGTGGCCTTGGAAAAAGAAATGATGGAGTTGGCCCAAAAATATGAATATGAAAAGGCCGCGGTCTTGCGGGATGAAGTCCGGCAACTGCGGGAGCGGATCAAGCATCCGGTTTAAGATTCCCCAAAATAACCATTTCCCCACCAAGGTCACCATGTTCGGAAAAAGAAGAAGCCTAACTGTTGAAACTAGAATTTTTTTGGATGCTTCTTAGCTTGAGAATAAGGAAAGCCGATGGCCGCGGAAACCCTTGAAGATAAAATGGAGCGGTTGAAAAAAGACTGCGCCGCTTTTCCGGATTCGCCCGGAGTTTATTTGTTTAAAAACATACAAGACGCTGTTTTATACGTTGGAAAAGCTGTTTCGATTAAAAAAAGAACGGCATCCTACTTCAACCGCAACAACCAAGAAGTCCCCAAGATCCGGTCGCTGGTCGCCCAGGCCCATCATCTGGAATTCATTTTGACTTCCGATGAAAACCAGGCTTTTTTATTGGAAAGCAATCTGATCAAGCGCTACCGGCCCCGCTATAACGTGGTGCTCCGCGACGACAAAAGCTATCCCTATTTGAAGCTGACTGTCGCCGAGGCTTTTCCCCGGGTTTTGATTTCCCGCAGGCCCGCCAGCGATGGTTCCCGCTACTACGGACCCTATCCCAATTTAAAACTGCGGGAAATCGTCAAGATGATTTACCGCTATTTCAATATCCGGGATTGCGACATGGAGATGGATGGCAAAGCGGAAAGGGCTTGTTTGAGCTATCAGATCAAGCAATGTCCCGCGCCCTGCGTTGGATTGGTATCCTCAAAAGACTACCGACCGCTGGTCCAAAGGGTTCAATGGTTTTTAGAGGGGAAGCACTCCGAACTCATGGAATACGTCAAGCGCGAGATGTTAAAGGCTTCCGAAAGGCAGGAATACGAAGAGGCGGCGAAAAGCAGGGATTTGCTGGCCTCGATCGAGCAGATGCAAAAGGGCTACTCGGTGATCAGTACGGAAAAAACCGATATGGACGTCATTGCTTTGGCGGTGGGTTTGGGAAAGGTGTTGGCTTCTGTTCTCCAAGTTCGGCAGGGAAAGGTGGTAGAGCACGTCAAATTAACCTTGGAGAACGAACTGGACCAGCCTTTAGAAGAGGTGCTCCCCCTATTCTTAAGGCAATATTACGTTCCGGGTGTTTTTATCCCAGAGGAGGTGGTGATTCCATCGGAGTTTGAGCCGGGGCCGGAACTGGAAAAATGGGCGGCCGGCAACCCGGAAAGGGCGGTTCGCTTGGCGGCGGCGAAGGGAGGCGTTCGGGCGGAACTGATGAAAATGGCCGAACAAAATGTTCTTTCGGCGTTAAAGGAGGACGTTCAACAGACGAATCTCTTGACGGGGCTCCAAGAATTGCTGGGGCTTAAAACCATACCGCGGAATATCGCCTGCTTTGATATTTCCACCCTTCAGGGATCCTTCACGGTGGGATCCGCGGTATTTTTTCGGGACGGGGTTCCGGAGAAGAGCCGCTATCGGAAATTCAAGATTAAGGAAGTGGAAGGACAGGACGACTACCGGTCCCACCAGGAAATGATGAGGCGCTATGTTCGATTGCTGGAGCGTGAGGGCAACCCCGTTCCGGATCTGTTTTTGATTGACGGTGGAAAAGGACAATTGAGCGCCGTTCAGGCCGTTCTGACCGGAGAGCTAGAAGGGTCTTTCGGATTGGCTGCCTTGGCGAAGCGCGAAGAAGAGGTCTTCGTTCCAGGACGGGAATCGGCGGTGGATTTTAAGGGACATTTAAAAATTCGACATTTGCTTCAAAGGGTTCGGGATGAATCCCACCGTTTTGCGGTCGGATATCACCGAATTATCAGGGATCGGCAGGCGGTGTCCTCGCTCTTAACTCGGGTGAAGGGGATTGGTCCGACCCGCCTCCGGGCTTTGTTGAACCGGTTTGACTCGGTTAAGGCCATCCAGGAAGCTCCCTTGGAAGAATTGGCCTCGGTTCCGGGTTTTTCAAAGGAATTGGCCCATCAGCTTTATCAGTCCTTCCACCCTTAGGCGGATAGGCGGAATCAATTTTTACTTGTCAAAATTCTCACAAAACTCCCTCGGAGTGCTATTATTCAACTGGGGCGTCAATAAAGTGACAATTGAGTGATGATCCGTTGCCCCTAACCCAAATCTTTCTGAGGCCGTTGTGAAGCCAAAAGCCCCCTATTTTCGCGGGAGTGTTCTCGCCGAACTTGTCAGCCGATCCCTCTTTGTCGGAATCGTCATTCTTTTCTTCTACGGCGTTTTCACTTACTACGTTTCGAAAAAAACCTTCGACGCGGAAATGGGAGACCGGCTCCTCGCCATCGCGAGATTGTCGTCCGGGGAAACCAAATCTGAGTTTCTTCCGTTTTTGAACGGGAAAAATGAGCTGTATGAGAATTTTAAAGAAATTCTTTCGCGGAAAAAAAATGACAGCCAAGCGAAGAATATTTTTATCCTGGATTCGGATGGACGGGTGCTGGTTGACGCCAATGGCCAGTATGATTTCAAGGAAAATAACTGGCTGAAGGATTTGGATCCGGAACCCTTTGACCGGGCCATGAAGGGATTTCCCGCGGTTTCAATCCTTTTTCCCGAAAACGACGGCGGCGTTTATAAAATCGGCTACTCGCCGGTCTACTTGAATAAAAAAATCATCGCCGTCCTCGGTGTAGAAGCCAGCGCTAAATTTATCGGAGGTTTAAACCAATTCGCCAGAGTTTTATTCACCTCGGGACTGGTTTGTCTTTTGCTGATGGGAGGATTGCTTTACGCCTTTGGACGCCGGTTTATTTTTCCCATCGAGGAGATGGCCAAGGCTTCCCAAAAAATAGCCGAGGGTGATTTCAACCAAAAAATCGAGGTGACTTCGGGAAACGAACTGGGAGCTTTGGCCCACGCTTTTAACGAGATGACGAAAAGGCTTCAAAGCCACAACGAGTATATTTTAGAAAGCATGTCGAATGGTCTGTTGGTCTTGGACCTCAAGGGGAATATCACCACTTTCAACCGGGCCGCGTCCCTCATTTTTGAAATTCCGCAGGATCGCGTCCTTCAGAGACCATATGCGGACGTCTTTTCCGCCTATCCTGGATTTTTAAACGCGATCCACTCGGTCCATGTCAAACGCAATCACTTGGACAACAAGGAAATTAATTTATCGGAGGAAGCCCCGAAATTCATCCGGCTTCGAAGCGCTCCCTTGCTGGGGGCGGATTCCCAGGAACTGGGGACCGAAATCATTTTTACCGATGAAACCCAGCTGCGTAAGCTGCAGTCCCAGATCAAGACATCGGAAAAAATGGCGACCATCGGCGAGCTGGCGGCGGGCATCGCCCACGAAATCCGTAATCCGCTGGGAGCGATGAAAGGATTTACTGAAATCTTACAGAGAAAGATTAAAAACCAGCCGGAAGCGAAGGAAATGGTCGCCGATATCGCCTCCGAGATCGAAATTTTAAATAAAATCGTAACGAATTTCTTGGTTTTCGCCAAGCCGACGTCGGTCGAGGCGCAAGAAGTGGATTTGACCGAAGCCATCCAGGGGGTCCTACCGCTCATTGAAAAGGAGGCGGAACTTAAAAAAATAAAAATCGAGCTCAATGAAAACAAAAATATTTATCTCAGCCTGGACGTGGAACAGTTCCGGCGGGCCCTTTTGAATTTAGCCTTAAACGCCATTCAAGCCTCGCCCGCCGAGGGGGTGGTTTCGATCAATTCGGCCAGCTTTGGGCGGACCGAATTGCTGAGTTTTCTCAGCGAAAAGGGATTTTCGGATTTGGTACCGGTCGAAACGGAAGGGAATTGGTGCGGCGTTTGGGTTTTGGACCGGGGGCCGGGGATACTGCCGGGCAACCTCAAAAAACTATTTACTCCGTTTTTCACGACGAAAACCGAGGGATTCGGCTTGGGGTTGTCCATTACCAAAAAAATCCTGGAGTCTTTAGGGGGAAGCGTTTCAATGGTCAACCGTGCAGGCGGCGGGGCCATGTTTTTGATGATATTACCCGTGTTGGACAATAAGAAAGAGGTGGTTTCATGAGCACCATCCTGTTGGTGGACGATAAATCCAGCATGCGCAAGGTTTTAAAACAAACGCTGGAAAGCGATCAGATTGTTATTTTGGAGGCGGAAGACGGGGAAAAAGCCTTGGAGACCATTAAATCCAAGCATGTGGACCTGGTGATCACGGATATCAAAATGCCGAAGCTGGATGGAATGACGCTTTTGAAAATGATCAAGGAGTCGGACAATGAAATTGTAGTCATCATCATGACGGCCTATGGAACCATTGAAACGGCCGTGGAGGCGATGAAGCTGGGCGCTTATGACTATATTACCAAACCCTTTTCCACAGAGCAGGTCAAGCTCACAGTCGAAAAGGCGATCGAGCGCCAGAAACTTTTATATGAGAATAAATACCTTCGGGAAAAATTAAACGATCAATACAACTATAAAAGAATCGTCGGAAACAGCGCCCCCATGCAGCCGGTTTATGAGCTGATTGAAAAGGTGGCCCCAACGGACACGGCCGTCCTCATCCGGGGCGACTCGGGAACAGGCAAGGAACTGGTGGCCCACGCCATTCATTTCAACAGCCGCCGCAAGGAGAAGCCGTTTATTAAGGTGAATTGCGCTGTTTTAGCCGACAGCTTGTTGGAAAGCGAGCTGTTTGGCCATGAAAAGGGATCCTTTACCGGCGCGGCGGGAAAAAGAATCGGCCGGTTCGAATTAGCCAATGGAGGTTCCATATTCCTGGATGAGATCGGCGATATCAGTCCGGCGACCCAGGTCAAACTTTTGAGGGTTCTGCAGGAAAAAGAATTTGAGCGGGTCGGGGGCAGCGAAAGCATCAAAGCCGATGTCCGGGTTATCGCCGCGACGAATAAAAACCTGGAAGAAGCGATCAAAAAGGGAAGTTTCCGGGAAGATTTATTTTTCCGGCTCAACGTGGTTCCCATTTTCGTGCCTCCTTTGAGAGAACGAAAAGAGGATGTGGAGAGGCTGGCTTCCCATTTCCTGACCCGGTATAGTTTGGAAGCCAATAAAAAAATCAATAAAATCGAAAAGAAGGCACTGGAGCTTATGTCCCGCTACAACTGGCCCGGAAATGTCAGGGAGCTGGAAAACGCCATTCAAAGGGCGGTTGTTTTGGCGGATTCGGACACAATCTACCCGACCAATTTGCCCTTGGATATTCAGACCTTCCAGAAGGACGATTATTTACATTACTTAAAAGAGGACGCCAGCCTTACGGAAAAGGTCGAAAATTACGAGAAGGAACTCATTTTAAAGGCCATGGAAAAAGCCGGGCATGTCCAGACAAAGGCGGCCAAACTATTGGATATCAACCGGACCGCCTTGATTTACAAATTGAAAAAATACGGTTTGCTGGCCGATGCCAATGGCGAGGTGGATCAGCCGGAATGAAAAAACGCGGGTCGTTTTTTTTAATTTGTCTTTGTCTTGTCCTGCCGGGGACGGGAAGGGGATTACCTCCGCCTTCCGCCGGGTCCGGCATGAGCGTGACATTGTCCAGCGGCCGTTGGTCGGCGGTCTTGGCCGAATTCGAGGAGGCTGTTTTTTCGCAGGCCCAATGGATGGAAAAAACAAAAGCGGACAAACTTAAAATACAAGGAGAAATCGAAAAGCTGGAGGCGAATGTCGCCGTCCTGCGGAAGGAAACCAGCGGGGCGAATGTTTTCGGTGAAATTAGGCTTAAAAGTCTTTTGAACGAATTAAAGGCCAAGCTTGAGGAGAACTCCCATCTTCAACATCAATGGGACGAGAAACAGAAAGAGTTTGAGCAAAAGGCCCTATCGCTCATCGCCCTTTACAATGACCGCATCGAAGCGGAATTGGAAAACTCCGACCCCTCCGTCGCCTTGCCCGGCCTCGATCCCAAATTAAACCGTCTGACTCTTTTCATTCAAAAAAGAAACCGCGTCCAGTATCTATTGGGCGAATACCGCTCGAAAAACGACGGCGAAAAACTCATTCCCTTGACCGCGTTAGATCCCCTCAAAAGCCATGACCGCGAGAATCTTCAACTGGCTCTGGATCTTTTTAGCGATCGAAAAAGGGATTTAAGCGATCAGCTGGAAAAGTGGTCCATTGAGGAGGATCAGGCGAAGAACGAGCTGAAACTCCAGGGAAAGATGCAGGATTTTTTGGAGGATATCCGGCAAATTAACGAGGATTCGGATCTGCCCCGGGGCGGGCTTAAACACAATGACTTGGATGGTTTGGTGGGGGTGAGTCAGAAAAATAAGCTGGAAAACCGAATCGGCGATCTGCAGTTAAAAATAAGCCGGGGACAATCGACCTTGTCCCAAATATCCCAATTGATGGACCGGGTTCAGATTCAAATGGACTCGCTCAATGAAAGGAAGCCGAAATGACGCTGATATTATTTTTCCTTTTAATCGTTTGGGAATTCTCACCCTTGAGGGCCCTGGGCCAGGAAAGCGTTCCGGTATCACAGGTTCAATTAACGGCGAAATTTCAACCAGCGGATTTTGGATTACGGTACGACGACAACGTTTACCATTCGGTCGCGGCCGCCGGAAGGTTAGCGGATGAAATTTATCTGTTGAACTTGGGAGGGGAATGGGGAGCCCGTTGGGATGTCTTTAATGGAAAACTTAACTACGATTTTGGCGCCGACCAGTATCAGTCCTACACTTCCTTGAGCAATTTGAAAAATGATTTCAGCTTATCTCTCTCGGCGAGTCCCGGAACGCTGAGCTTTTACTATAAAATGGAATATTATTTCAGGAACAGCCAATATTTTGAATTTGACTACATCGATGACGAATACCTTTTGGGGGCGGCATGGACTCCGCCGGGCCCGTGGAGTTATGAGGCGAGCGGAAAGGTTTACTCCCGGCTTTATTATGACAGCTCGGATACCGTTCGATCCCGCAATTTCGATGACCTCGCCGTCCTTATGAGTGTTCGGCGGGAGGTAAGCGAAAACCTGTCCTTCAAGCTGGAAGGCGGCTATAACAACCGTAAATTTTACCGGAACCCGATTGGACTTTTAGATCAGGACCCGGACCAGCCGATGGACCTGCCGGGTTACCAGGTGGATCAAACTTGGAGCGTTCTTTTAAACGCCCATCTTTATTTTGAATCCGTCCTCCAGGACATTAATTTGGAAGAACAGCGGACGAACTCGAACAGTTATGGTTTTTCCAATACGGTCGAAAGTGCGTCTTGGGCCGGGGTTGTTCGGCCGGCTTCAACCCTATATTTTCAGCTTTTTTTCAGGCTTTACTTCAAAAACTACGACGTTTCTCCTATCGTCTCGCCGGATTTACAGCTGGGATTTGTGGATGAAGACAGCCAGGATTTGTTATCGATTCGGGGGACATGGGAATGGGCGCCCCAATGGATGGTCAGTCTGGGGGCGAGCCGGGTCCGGAGCGAATCCGACCAGCCTGGGCAGTATTATATTAAAAACTTATTGTCGGCTCAGATCCGGAAAAATTTCTAGGACCGGACGGATTCCCGCCGCTGCGGCCATCTTCGGGAAAGGCCCTTGCCCCGGCTTGGAACCGGGGGTCTTGATGCGTTGACAAGCCTTGGCAAGGCTTTATGATAGGAAGCGTTTTCAACTCCCTTAAGGTGGTTTCATGCGACGGCCAGACGATGAAATGAAAATTGAGATATCGGAGCTTTTTGGCGGGGAATTGAACAGCCCCCACAAAACCGGTGAAACCGCCGCCGCGGGCCCGAGCGGGGCCCACCCCACGCCGGAAGAACACGCCGCGAGGGAAACGAAGTTCCAGGAATGGATGAATAACCGCGAGAAGGAATTAGAGCTGAAGGCTCAGGAGCTGGAAAGACGGCTTCACGAAATTCACGCCCAGCAAAATCTTGAGACGTCCTCTCCCTCGCTTGACCTGGCGGCGGAAGTCGCGGCCGAACCGGAACCGGCAGCCGCCCCACAGCCTGAAGCGGCCATTGTTGCCGAAGCGCCGGCTCCGCTTCCCGAGCCGCCGCCTTTTGTGGAGCCGATTCAAGCCGCCGAACCGCCGCCTCCGCCTGAAGCCGCGCCGCAAGAATCGCTGATTGATTTCAGCGCTCCCATTGCTCCTCCCTTCATGGGAGCTCCCGCCGTGCTGGCTGCCGCTTCCGCCGAGGCGGCGCCTTCGGCTGAAACCAGCGCGTCATCTGCGCCAACGGATGCCCCGAAAACCGAAGAACTCAAAAAACTACAAGCCGACCATGAGTTTTTAATGCTGTACGATGAGTTCCGGAATATTATCGCCCATGAGCTGAAGGATTTGGTGGGGGAAAAGAAAACCTTTACCATGTTGGGCCGGACGGTTGAATTGGCCCGTGGTAAATTCCCGGAAATATTCCGCAACGCGAATTGGGACGCGGCCGGAAACTTGCTGGAAGACGGATCGGTGGAAAGCCAGCGGATCATCGATAATAAAAACGCCCTCGATGCCCAAAGAGCGGAGCTGGTTTTGGACACGGCTTTGTCCGCTTTACTGAACCTCCGGCTGCAGGCCGTTGAAAAAGGGCTGGGAGCCGGGTTAAGAAATAAAGTCCGCGCCAATCTTTATCAATGGATTACGGAGAAGCTGCAAAAAACCGAAAGAGATGGAAAAGATCCGGCGATCTTAAGGCGGTTGAACGGCTATGTTTCCCAGGTTGAATAATCAATCAAGAAGGCCCTAAAGTTGACAAGCGGGAAGAGCGCCACTAAAATTCCACTACGTTTTTAAAATGTATGAATCCAGGCCGTTCTTT
>CAZHFP010000067.1:0-2260 GCA_964531065.1 uncultured bacterium | reverse complement strand
TGATTAAAAAGAAGGTGAACCGTGGCTGAAAATTTACGGCCGCTTCAATTTACTAAGAACTTTACCCGGTACGCCGAAGGTTCGGTTTTGGTGGCCATGGGCAATACCCAGGTTCTCTGCAACGCGACCGTTTCTGAGGATGTACCCTCTTTTTTAAAAGGAAAAGGGAAGGGATGGGTCACGGCGGAATATTCCATGCTTCCTCGAAGCACGGCGGATCGGACGCCGCGGGATTCGGTCAAGGGCAAGATCAACGGACGTACCCATGAAATTCAACGGTTGATTGGACGATCCTTAAGGTCAGTTCTTGATTTCGAGGCCTTGGGCGAGCGGCAAATTATACTGGACTGTGATGTTCTCCAAGCCGATGGCGGCACCCGCACGGCCTCCATCAACGGCGCCTATGTGGCCCTCGTCGACGCCTTGAACGGATTGATGGGAAAGGGACTCATTCAAAAAATCCCGCTCAAAGAAGCGGTGGCGGCGGTGAGCGTGGGAATTGTCAAGGGGAAGCCGGTCCTCGATTTGTGCTACGAAGAGGACTCGGGGGCGGATGTGGACTTCAATGTGGTTATGACCGCTTCGGGAAAATTCGTTGAGATCCAGGGGACGGCGGAAAAGGAGGCTTTTTCCAGGGCCCAATTAGATGAGCTTTTAAAATTGGCGGAGAAGGGGATCCGCCAGGTTATGGAAGCCCAAAATAGAGTTTTGGCCGGATGAGGAAGCTGGTCATAGCCACCCAGAACCGGAACAAATTCATTGAAATGAAAACGGCGTTTGAGGGAATTTCCTGGGAATTGATTCCCGCCTTTGATTTCCCCGGGGCTCCGGAAGTGGAAGAGGATGGAAAAACCCTCGAGGAAAACTCATTGAAGAAGGCCAAGATACTTTCCGGGTTCACCGGGCTTCCAGCCTTGGCGGACGATACCGGTTTATTTGTGGACGCCTTGAATGGACAGCCGGGTATTTATGCCGCCCGTTTCGCGGGTGAAAAGTGCAGTTACGAGGATAATGTCCGGAAGATGCTGGAATTGATGAGGGGCGTTGAAAAGGAAAAGCGCCGGGCTTTGTTCCGTACGATCATCACGATTTTTTACCCGGACAAGCCGACGCAGCAGGTTTCCGGGGAAGTGGCTGGAATGATTACCGAGGAAGCCCGCGGCGGGAAGGGGTTCGGGTATGATCCCATTTTTCAACCGTCAGGGTTTTCCAAGGTTTTCGCGGAGATGTCTTTGGAAGAGAAGAATAAAATCAGCCATCGCGGATTGGCACTGTTGAAAGCCACGAGTTTATTGCGGTAATAAGTTTTGGCAGTGTAAAGACGGTGTCGGGACTCTTTTTCCCTCGCCCCTTGCGGGAGAGGGTAGGGTGAGGGGTCATTTTAGTCTGATTTTAGGCCGGGGCGTAGCGCAGCGGTAGCGCACTTGGTTTGGGACCAAGGGGCCGTGAGTTCGAATCTCACCGCCCCGACCAAAAATCAGACAATTTAAAATATTGGGAATCTCCCCGCGTTGTTTTTTGCTTTTGAATTTTTCATATCCTTTGTTTTTCCTTTCGCGCCTGTAGCTCAGTTGGATAGAGCAACTGCCTTCTAAGCAGTGGGTCTCCGGTTCGATCCCGGACAGGCGCACCATTTTTTCGCTCGAATTGAGCGTCTTGGTTCAAGAGGTGAAAAAGGGTAAGCCCCAATGGCGGCGACTCGATCGATGGTTCAAATTTCCATGAAGGCGCCCCGCTCCTCCCCCTTGTGTCCGTCCGAGCGGGGTTTGAAATGAAAAAGTTCTATTCGTTCCAGGGCGGGTGGAAATTTCCGGCTTCGGGTGCCAGGCGGTTAGTAACCCGCAAAGGAACCGATGTCTCGGTGGGGCCGATGGGCTGGTCCCGGGGGACTTCGCCGGTCGTGATCAATAACCTCATGAGGCAATAACCGGCTGGCGGGGAAGCGCCTCTTCTGAGCCAAAAAACCAAATAAAACCTTTACATTTCATATTGAGACTTTTAAACTTTTAGGGCTTTTCTCCTGGAAAGCCTTCAAATTTCATTTTTTCAGGAACGCCGCTCTGTAAACGGTGGGAGTAGCTCAATCGGTTAGAGCACCAGATTGTGGATCTGGGGGTTGCGGGTTCGATTCCCGTCTCTCACCCCATTCATTAAGCGGTGCTTGATGACGGGATGCCTCCTGAAATTGAGAAAGTGGTTGAGGGGACGCGCCTGTAGCTCAGTTGGATAGAGCGACAGATTCCGAATCTGTAGGTCAGAG
>CAZHFP010000066.1:5973-13527 GCA_964531065.1 uncultured bacterium | reverse complement strand
TTATCCTGCAACTTGTAGGACTTAAGTTTTCGGTAAAGGGTCGCCACGCCCATTCCCATCAATTCAGCCGCTTTGGTCCGGTTTCCTTCGGTTTTTTCCAGGGCTCCCATAATACAATCCTTCTCCACGTCCCTTAAAAACCGGGGCACTCCCTTTTCAGAAATAATGGGTAGAATCAGCTGCACTTCCGGGGGCAGATCTTCCACATCAACGCGGTTAGTCTTCGCCACCGCGACCGCCCTTTCCATGGCGTTGGCCAGCTCACGCACGTTTCCCGGCCAAAGGTAACTGACAAGTTGGTCAGCCGCGCCGGCGGTCAATCCATCGATGGGCCGGTTCATTTTCAACACGGCTTCGGCGAGCAGGAGCCGCGCGAGGGGAAGGATGTCTTCCCGCCGGTTGCGAAGGGACGGAACCGACAGCTCGACGACATTCAATCGGTAATAAAGATCTTCCCGGAACCTTTTCTCCGCCACCTCGGTTTTCAGATTCTTGTTGGTGGCGCTCAGGATGCGGACATTGATAGGGCGGCTCTTATTCTCGCCCACCCGCCTTATTTCCTTCTCTTGAAGCGCCCGCAGAAGCTTCACCTGCAAAGTAATGGGAAGCTCGCCGATCTCATCCAAAAAAAGCGTTCCCCCATTAGACGCTTCAAAAAGTCCCGGGCGGTCTGTCGTCGCGCCCGTAAAGGCCCCGCGGGCATGGCCGAACAACTCGCTTTCCAACAAAGTCTCCGTGATGGCGCCGCAATTTACGGCGATAAAAGGACCAGCCGCTTTTGCGGAATGATCGTGGACAAACCGGGCCACCCGCTCCTTTCCCGTACCGCTCTCGCCTGTAATCAGAACTGTCGAGTCGATGCCCGCGATGTTCTTGGCCAATTCCATTAATTTTCGCATCCCAGGGCTTCGCGCCATGAGTTCCCCGGGATCTTCCTCAACTTTAGCCAACGCGGCCAGCTTGCGGGTTTTCTCTTTCAATTCGGTTTCCGCAAGTTTCAGTTTCGAGGTAACTTCCTCCAAAGTGGCGTCAATTCCGATCCGCTTGAAAACTGCCAAATCACCTTTTGCCGCCTTTGCCCATTCTTCCTCGGACTTGATCACCACATGGCAGACGGCGTCACCCTTCCCGATGCACTTATCCTCAAAGGCATACATCTCCTTATCCAGGGAAAAACTTAGGTAGCCGCTGATAAAACCGCAAATGCTCCAACAAACGGATTTATCCGACCGCCCCTTCAGGAGAAGCTGCTGCTCGGCTTCGTAGGAGACGCGCCAAGATCCGCCCTCGGGTCCAAAGACATCGAGATTGTCCGGATCCAGCATCACCAGGCCTTGGAGCGCCAAAATTCGGGTTCCAGCCTTTCGCCAGTCCTCTTCACTTTCCCATTTGAATTTTGATTTTAAGGCCATGGCCATGTTCCTGCCGTGAATGTAACCGAAACGGCTGATGATGCCCCAGGCCGTTTTATTTCCGTAAGTGTCGACGAGTTCGTTGCGGAGAATCCCGTGGGATAGGGTGTCGCAGATCAAGGCCTTTTGCCCCGCAAAATGAACATCACCGCCCTTGGGGTTCAGTTCCAATAGTTCTTTTAAATCAAGATCCTCAACGCGCACGGACAGCTCCTTATTCATCCCAACCGGATAAATTTTAAATTATTGAAATGATCGTAATTTGAAGGGCCGCGTTGGTTGAATCAAATTGAGGTTAAATTTTGATTCGGATTCCTTATTGACATTCACCGGGCCCATTGATCGGCGGCAAGTAAGCCGTTTAATCAAAATGATTGTACGCTTATTTGCTCGTCAAATCGCCAGTTTCGTTTTATTTTTTGTTCAATTCCCCAGCCAGAGATTATCAATTTGATAGGGATGCTTTAAACAGGTCTAGCTGGAATTATTCATTCTCCACGTCACAAAGCGGAGGATACGGATTCCAAAATTCAAAATGAACCTCATGGGAGGAGTTGGGGGCGCGGCGTTAGCAAAGACTTTCGGATTGTGAACGGCAATGAGTCATTGGAAATCTAAAACCAGCCCACAGTTGACGGCTACCCTAGATGAAAGCACCTGTCTTCTCTCCAAAAACTGCTCCATTTTAAATGTCTGTCAAGATCTTAAGATGTTTAACGCCTCAGATGACGACCCTGCACCTTAGAAAATTTTACGCCTTGGACAAACCTTCTCAATGCCTTCTGAAAAACGCCATGGAAAGGTTCGGACTGTCCGCCCGGTCTTACGACCGTATTTTAAAAGTGGGCCGCACTATCGCGGACCTGGACGGATGGGATGCCCGCCAATACCGCAACCTCGACCGAATCGTTTGGCGGCGCTGAAAGGGCCGTCATCTTTTTGAAGTCACCGAGCCCAGTCCCCCTCGCCCGCCTTGCCGACATCTTGATTCGGCTTTACCAGACTAAAATCAGACAATGAATCAACAATTTTTGCCTTTTCCATTTCAAGGCTTTATAACTGGTTTAATGGCTGTAAAATGATGACCGGTCGAGAAACCATCCGCCTTCCAGACCAAGGAACCCAAGATGAAGTGGAATATTAGCGATAAAGTCCGGTTGATCTTTGGCGCCATTGTCTTTTCGCTTTTTTGCATCGGCCTCTTTGTCTATATCAACATCAAACGTCTGGAAACCAACACCGATTGGGTCGACCACTCACATCGGATCATCCATTCCCTTCAAAAAATTTACGCCGATTTAAAGGACACCCAAACCAATTACGCTGATTTTCTCCTCACCAAGAACCAAAACTTCTCGAAATCATGCGAATCAGGCTTGGACAATCTCGATCTGGAAATCCAGGACACTGACGCCTTGGTCGGCGACGATATGTTGTGGCGCCAAAATATGGACGACCTCAAAACTTCCATCGGTAAAAGAATGACTTACATGAGGGAGGGATTGGCCTATGTCCGGGCAGGAAGGCCGGACTTGGCTATCGGCAAGATCCAAAGCGAGAGCGAGAAAAAAAGCAACAAGGCGATCAAGGAACTCATCGCCCGGATGTCGGGCATGCAGATCTGGATGCTTAAAACAAGGAACGATTTCGAGCTGTCCAACACCCGCAAAAATATCCGGTTCATGGTCTTCGGCACCCTTTCCGTTATCCTGGCCTGCGGCCTGGCTTTTTATTTCATTGTACGGCAGATCAATGAACGGCACGCCGCCCTCAGCCGCCTAAAAACCAACGAGGAAAGATTCCGGTTCCTCGCGGAAAACGCCAGCGAGGCCTTCGTGACGTCCGACGCTAGAGGCGATATTGTCGACATCAATCCCGCCGCCGAAATCATGTTCGGCTATTCCAAAACCGAATTGATCGGACAAAACTTGACCCAATTGATGCCGGAGGAATTCCTCAAAACACACGGCGAAAAATCCTTTTCGCAATTTCTTGCCATGACCAACCCGAAGTCGGGCGTCAGCGCCGTCGAATTAATGGCCCGAAAAAACGATTCCACCGAATTTCCGGTGGAAGTCTCCCTGTCCAGCTGGGAAACCAAGGACGGCGTCTTTCACACTACCATTACCCGGGACATCACCGAACGGAAATTTTTCATGAAAACGCTGCTTAAAAATGAGCATCGGCTTTTCCAATTCCTTGAGGCCATTCCTGTCGGAATCCTGGTCCGGGATAAATTCGGGATACCCTATTACTCCAACCAGGCCGCTAAAAACATATTGGGCCGCGACGTCATGAAGGACTCGGACATGGCAAAAATCTCGGAAGTCTATCAAGCCTACCGGGCGGGGACCAACGAACTTTATCCCTCCCATAAATTCCCTATTGTCCGGGCGGTGAACGGCGATAAATCCTTCATCGACGACATGGAAATACGCCACCCGGGGAAGATCGTTCCCGTACAGGTTTGGGGAGCGCCCATCTTCGATGAAAACGGCGAGGTAAAGTACGCGCTCGCGGCTATGATCGACGCGACCCACCAAAAGGAAATTACCGAGTCTTTACAATCCCGTGAAGAGTTTTTCCGGAATCTATTCGAGGAAGGTCCCATCGGCATGACCCTCTCCTTTCCCGATTCCACCTACGTGAATGTCAACCGGGCTTTCGCCAATATACTCGGACTTCCAAAGGACCAGATCATCGGCAAATCGTTCCTCGAATTCACCCATCCGGATGATCTTCCGTCCGAGCAATTACTTTCCCAAAAACTATTCGACAAATTGATCCCGAAATATGAGCTCGAGAAGCGTTATATCACTCAAAAGGGACAGACCATCTGGTGCAAGCTTTCCGCATCCTCCATCCGGGATATCAATGATGAGCCTCTTTTCCGCTTGGCCGTTGTGGAAAACATCACTGACCAAAAGGAAGCTGAACTCGCCATCAAAGAAAGTGAGGAAAAATTTCGCCGGGTTTTTTCGGAGAGCCCCTTGGGAATGTCCTTCATCGGACGGGATGGAATTATTGAGGATACCAACAAGGCTTTTAGCGACATGCTCGGCTATTCCCATGAAGAATTGGTTCAAACCAATGTTTATGACATCACCCACCCGGACGATATCGAGATCAGCCGCACCCTATCCCAAGCTAGGGCGGGAGGCCAAAGGACCAAAAACGTCGAGAAACGTTACATCACCAAGGATGGAAAAACTATCTGGACCAATGTCACTCCCCTCCTCATGAAAGAAAAAGACGGAAACTCCTATCGGGTTCTCAGCATCGTGGAGGATATTTCTGAGCGCAAACAAATCGAGGACATGAAAAACGATCTTGTTTCAGTGGTGTCCCACCAGCTGAAAACTCCTGTCGCCGAGATTAACGGATACATCGAGAATATGCTGGAGGGCTTGGCCGGGGCCCTTTCGCCAAAGCAGGAGAGGTATCTTTTGGACATGAAAAGCATTGGCATGGAAAATTATCGCCTTATTTCTGACCTATTAAGTATGTCGAAAATTGAACGGGGGGTTATTACGGTGGATCCCCAGCCCGTTCCCCTAGGCCAGTTTATCGAGCTGGCCTTCCGGGACTACGAGACCTTGATACAAAAAAAAGGATTGGAGCTTATAATAGACAATGATCCAGAAGGTGTTTGGGTTCTGGCCGACAGCGATAAAACGGTCGAGACCTTGAGAAATATTATTAATAACGCCATCAAATGTACCGATAGGGGCAGCATCACCATCCGTCTGAAAACCGATGGGGCTTTTGGCGTTATCGAGGTCGTGGATACGGGAATCGGCATGAGTGAGGAAACTCTTAAAAGATTGTTCACCAAAGACCGGGCCTTAGGCGCTGAAGCGGGACGGTCAGGGGCGGGCTTAGGACTTTATATCGCGAAGAATTTTATGAACCTTCAAAACGGGGATATCACGGTTACCTCCATCAAGGACAAGGGAACCTGTTTTTCCGTCAAGATTCCATTATCTTCCAAGGAGCGGGCCGCCCATGTCTAAAGGAAGTATTTTAATCGTGGAAGACCAGCAGGGATTCCGGAGAATTTATCATGACGTGCTGGCTAATGACGGATACGATGTTTTAGAAGCTCAGGACGGGGAAGAAGGCTGGCAAATGGTGAAGAGCCATAAACCCAACTTGGTTCTTTTAGACCTGGGACTTCCCAAAATGGATGGATTTGAAGTTCTAAAGCATATTCGCGGCGATGGAGAGACCAAACATATACCCGTCATTATTTTCTCGGTTCTTGGCGAGCAGAAAGACGTTAAGAAGGGCCTGGAGATGGGCGCCAACGACTATACGGTCAAGGGCTTTTACACTCCCCGCCAAATCTTGAGCAAGATCAAAAGCCTCATGACCCAAGTCGAGGTGAAAAAAAGCGTCCATTCTTACAAATTAAAAATCATGGACACCAAGGATGACGCCCCGACACTGCAAAGCGAAATAGGATTGGTGAACGGCTATCTTTGCCCTTTTTGCAAATCCGAAATGGTCCTGGAGCTCTTTCCCGATTATGTCCGCAACGAGGGCCATTGGTTTACCGCCCATTTCGTCTGCCATAAATGCGGGAAGGCATTTTGATTCAAATCGTGTAAAATATACCCATGGGAACCTTTCGTCCCATGACCCAAGAAAAAAGCCGTTCATTTCTCTGGCTTTTCGTGGCACCCTACTTGCATAACTAACCCCTGAAGTCTCAAACTAAACGGGGGTTTACGACATGGAGCTCACAATGGCTGAA
Source organism: uncultured bacterium (assembly GCA_964531065.1). Lineage (GTDB taxonomy): Bacteria > Oederibacteriota > Muellerivitia > Muellerivitales > Muellerivitaceae > PALSA-1180. The sequence goes on along the minus strand of CAZHFP010000066.1, from coordinate 7,359 downwards.
TTAGAACCGCAGGACGCGAAACCATCAAAAGTCAAAAAGGGAACCATTTTGATCTGCGAGGATCAGATGGGCTTCCGCCGGGTTTACCGCGACGTTCTGGAAAACGACGGTTATGACGTGTTGGAGGCCGTTGACGGCGAAGAAAGCTGGGAAATGATCCTGACGAAAAAACCCGACCTGATCCTGCTGGACTTAGGACTGCCTTTGGTGGATGGATTCACGATCCTGGAAAAGATCCGCCGGAGCACCCAAACCCAGCACATTCCTGTCATTATTTTTTCTGTTCTGGGCGAGCCTCGGGACGTAAAAAAGGCCCTGGATTTGGGGGCCAACGACTATACAGTTAAGGGCTTTTACACTCCCCGCCAAGTTTTGAGCAAGATTAAGAATCTCCTGAAAGACACCAAAGGACAAAACACGATTAATTCCTACCGCCTCTTGATCCAGGAAAATAAGGGGAACGCGGTTCGTCTGGAGCAGGACCTGGGGCTGGAAAAAGGCTTCTGGTGCGCCAACTGCGACGTGGAAATGGAAGCGGAATTTTTTCCCGATTACGCCCGTTCGGACGGCCATTGGTTCGCCACCCGTTTTGTTTGCCCTAAATGCAACAAAGCTTTTTAAAAAAATTTAAATCCCGCTCTTTCCCTCTTTTTCAAAGGGGGAAGGTTTTTGGTTTGCCAAATGCGTAGCTCCCTTAAATTATTCTTGGTCCTGCTTCTTCTCGGCGCCGCATCCCCCTCGCGGGCCCAGGAAATTCCCAACTTCAGTATCCTCTTGCAGGCCGGAGGTTCTTCCAGCCAGGGTTTTCTAGGAAACGGCGGCGCCGCTCCCGAAGGCGGATTATGGCTGGGGATCGGCCTTTCCGATCGGTTCGATGGAATGTGGGGCATGGATTACTATTCCATGCCCAGTCAAGTCGTGACGGTGGATCTTCCCAGCCGTTCCAATCCCGTATCCTTTTTAATGGTCCAACCCTCTGATGATTTTGCCCTCACGGTGAACACCCGCTGGTACACGGCGGATAAATATGATTTCGTCCATCAGCGTTTCAACACGGTTCCCTATCTCATCGCCGGGTTCGGGATGGATCTGGTCATTGACCAACTCGCCCCGATATCCACTTCGGGGCCGCCCCCCACCACGAATTTTTACAATAAATCCTATGATGTCCTATTTTCCCTGAACCTGGGTCTGGGCATGGATTTTCCCCTGGATCACCAATGGTTTATTTATACCGAAGGCCTGGATCACCTCATCGCCTGGCAGGAACTGACTCAAATTGTCTCGATTCGGGCGGGCGTCAAGGTCATGCTGGATTCCGCCCACGTGGACCCCTTCCGGTAAATGACTGTCTTGTAAAAACGGGATGGACTGAAATTCGTGTTT
>CAZHFP010000066.1:0-5873 GCA_964531065.1 uncultured bacterium | reverse complement strand
CATCCCGACTATCAACAAACCACCGCCGACAAACTCCCCCAGCTTTCCCAAAAATCCCACGCTTATCACGCGGTCACCCGGGATATTTCCGAAGGCGGTCTTTCCATCATGGGCGAGCGGCCCTTTACCGACGGGATCCATGTGGAAGTCCACCTGCAATTGCCCCAATACAAAGGCCCCTTGAAAATTCTGGCGGTGGTGGCCAGGGCTAGTTCTTATTTTGAGCTGGGAAAAACCGTTTACAGCGCCGGGCTCAAACTGGTGGCCTTGAACGGCAATGACATGAAACGCTTGGGCAATTACCTTCTCGCCGAGAAACTAAAGCAGCAAGCCACGGGCCGGCAATAACAAACCATTTTTTTGCCGGCCTCCGTCAGCAATCCCATCAACCCCGAAAGATAAAATCTTGAGTTTCAATAACCCATGGCGCTGACTTCCACCCTCTACCGTTTCTCCGTCGATCTTTCGGACGTGGATAGGAATTTCTACCAAGTCCTGGAATTCCGGGCGGCCATGCATCCCTCCGAATCCCTTCCCTTTTTCATCGCGCGCGTTCTGGCCTTTTGTTTGAATTACCGGGAGGGATTGGAATTTTCCGGGGGGATCAGCACACCCGAAGATCCAGCCATCCGGGTCATGGGTCTCACGGGAAACATGGATCTTTGGATTGACATTGGAAATCCCACCGCCAAACGAATTCACAAGGCCTCCAAATCCTCGGGCCAGGTCCTCATTTACACCCACAAGGGCGCTGATCTGCTGGCGCGGGAGTTGAAAGAGGAAAAGGTCCACCGGGTCGAAAAGATCGGACTCTTTTCACTGGATCAAAAGTTCTTGAACGCCTTGGGCGCGGCCCTTGACCGGGATAACCGTTGGGAGTTAACCCATAACGAGGGAGAGTTGTACGTGGGCGTTGGGAAGGATTCTTTCCAAGGAAAAATCGAGCGCCATTTCCTCACTCCAGATTAACCTGGAAGGGTCAATTTCTTTTCAAAACCGCCATCCTCTGTTGATCTGAAACAATAACCTTTAAATCCAAAACGTTGGCAAGCTGTTGGATTGTTTTCGGGGTGTAAAAAGTCACATGGGTGGGGTCCCGGCGGTACCACCAGGCATCAAATTTTTCCACGTTGTCCGGATGAAACAAGGTCAAAAGCGCGATCACCCCATCCCGATGAAGCCTTTGAGTAAGGCCGCGCAAAATCTCCAGGGGATCAGGCAGATGCTCCAAAACCTCGGTCAAAGTGATGACATCGTATTGACGGGTCCGATAAGCCTCATCCGGATGGAAAAAAACATCATAGATATCCACCGAATAGCCCTTTTCGCCCAATAACTCCGCCAAAACCGGCCTTGGACCTGATCCGAAATCCAATAGCTTTCCGCCCGAGGGGACAAAGGGCTCCACTCCCGTCTGGATAAAATGCTCGAACATACGAACGTAACCGCTGTTCTCTTCCGTATTTTCATGAAGAAGATAACGCTGCTTTTGTTTTTCCATCGAGAGGTGGTGGGCTTGGTCAAGCGCTATCCATCCGCAGCTGGGGCATTGATGGTAGAGGCTGTCTTTTACACGAAAAGACTGGAAAGCCGAATGACAAAGGGCGCATGTTTGCGGAGGCAAGGGCTTACCGGGGGATAGCGGCGAAATCAATAAAACCCTTTTCGACATTGACGCTGATGAGTTTCACCCGGACTTGATCCCCCACATCCAGTCCCTTCGCGCCTTGGGCCACATAGCCCTCCACGGGAGGCTGGATGACCCGGACCCAAGTTCCCTTGACCGAGGCTCCCGTCACAATCGCCTGGAAATATTCTCCGATCCGCGAGGACATGAACATGGCGCTGGCGGATTTTCGAACCTGCCGCTCGACCTTGTCCGCCGCGTTTTCCTGCTCCGTGCAGTGGGCAGCCAGCGAAGACAAGTCACCGGTACTGTAAGGGCAGGCTTCCCCGGCGAAAGCCGCTTTCAACAAGCGGAGAGTGACTAGGTCGGGGTAACGTCGGTTGGGAGCGGTGGAATGGTTGTAATCCCTCACGGCCAGCCCAAAATGCCCCAGGGGCGTCTGGCCCGGCGCTTCCATCACATATTCCCCCCGTCCCATCAATTTGATCACGGTCAAGGAAAGATCGGGAAACCGCAGGGGGTCTTTCGCCTTTTGTCGGGTCAAAAATTCGGACAAAGCTTTGGAGTTGGGTTCGGCCGGAAGCTTCTCACCCAGGTTCCCGGCCAGTTCGACAATACGGGGCCAGCGTTCCGGCGTCTTCACCACCCGCCGCAATGTGGGAAAACCTTTCTGGGTTAAAAAACGCGCGGTGACTCCGTTGGCGGCGATCATGAAATCCTCGATCAACTCCCCGGCCCGGTTCTTAACCTCATGGGCCAGGTCCACCACTTCCCCGTCTTTCGTGACTGGCCTGGGCTGGAGGGTTTCCAATTCCAGTGCTCCCTGCTCATAACGCAGGCATCTCATTTTTTGAGCCGCCTCATCCTGCATCCGAAGCTGCCCCTCCATTCCGGCGACCTTGGCGGCGGCATCGGGCAGGGACCCTTTTCCTTCCAGCCATGCCCCCACGCCGTTATAAGCTAATTTCGCCTTGTTCTTGACCCAAGCCTGATAAACATCACTCCGGCTCGCCTGTCCCGAAGCATCAATATCCATTTCAATTATTAAAGCCGCTCTCTTTTCATTCGCGTTAAGGGAGGTCAAGTCGGTTGAGAGCTTTTCCGGAAGCATGGGAAAAATCTTGACCCCGGTATAAACCGAGGTTGTGTTCTTGCGGGCGTGGAGGTCCAAGGGAGATTGACGCTTGACCAAAGAATCCACATCGGCAACGGCCACCCATATCCTGGTTGTTCCCCCCTCCAATTTCTCCGCCACCGTCAATTGGTCCAGGTCTCTCGAATCATCATTGTCGATGGAACACCATAAAAGACCTGTCATGTCCCGGAGGCCGCCGTTCTCAGCGCTGGGCGCTTGGATGCCCTCCAATTGCTGGAGGGCTTCGGGCGGGAACTGAGGTTCTAATCCAAATGAAATCATGGCTTGGGTGGCGATTTGCAGGAGATCAGTTTTACCGGTCTTCGGGTCTTTCATAAACTAACTCCCCATATAGGATTTTGAGGCAGAGGATGGAAGCTTGCGAACGCGGAGAAAAATCAGGTTTGCTTGAAGGACAATTTGAGTTTGCCGCTTTGGCCGTGGGAGGGTTTTTGATCCGAAGAAGCATGGGATTGTCTTTGGCCTTCCCGGCTCAACCGCTCAGCCTCCAGCGCCATGATCCGGTCGTAGTCTTCCTTATTGACGGCGGCAAACTTCAGTTCGCCTCGGAAGAGCACTCTTTTCAATTCGATAAAGGAAACGGTTTTCAGGACCTTCGCCAGCATTCGAAGCTTGGTATTAAAATGGGCCACCTGAAATTGGATTTCGATGATTTCCCCGGCTGAAAAGACGCTGTCGCCCGTCAGTTCCAACTGGCCGAAATTAATTTTCTTGTCGAGCATGTAATAAAGGGATTCATCATGCTTCGCAGGCGCCGACGGGGCTTTTTTGTTTTTCCGCGGGGTTTTCTTGACTTTAATCCGGTCGTAAAAGACCTGCACCATGGAGATTAATCGGCCGTTATTGTGTTTTTCAACCCAGCCTGTTTTAGCTTTCAAGTCAGCCCTTCCCGATGGAGATTGATCAAAGGGGTCGTTTTAGAGCGCGAAGAAAACCCCGGCAACCTTGTCTAATTATTTTAACACCAAGTCAGACAACCCGTCCCCCCATTGAGGGTTCAAATAGTTTAACGGTCAACGGCCCCTTTCGAGCTTCGAAGAACCGGATGGGCCCCAGGACAAAATAATTTTGCGAAGTGCTTTTCCATCCTTATACAGAACAGCGGAATAGGCCCCGAGGGGCATCAGGATCCCGTCTTCCCGAGTTCCATCCCAAGACGTCCAGGCTTCCTTTTCCACCAAGACCTGCTTATCGAACACCGTTTTCAAATAATTTCCTCGGGCGTCAAATAACAAAACCTTGTATTCGCCCGATCCATCCCTAAAGCGCATATAGATATTAACCGGGAGATCAGTAAAGACAATGGTTTCAGGCCCGGAAAAAGAGGGTGCTGGTTGGGGCGCGAGTGGGGGAGCCTGTCGCGGAACAACCCTGGGAACCGCCGTCGGCTCCCCTATCCGTTCAGGCACAGGAGTCGGAACCTCCGGAACCCCGGCCGGTGTTTCACAGGGACAGTCCCCGGCCGCTCCCAGCCATCGGGCCACGGCGGGAAAAAATTTCTTGGTCGTCGTTTGCGCCCTTCGAAGACGGCTGTCCGTTTCCCGGTCCTCGGCCGCATCCGGATCCCAAGAAAACCAAGCGGAGTCATCCCACACAGGAACAGCCCTTTGGGCCCGTTCCTTGACATCGGGATCCCATATCGTCCACATGGTGGCGTCCCAAACCATGAAAAGTTTCCCGCGGCCGCAGGGAGGCGCCGAGACGGCGCCTCCCAACTGGTTCCCCTTCCAACCCGAAACGATGGATCGATCCACCCCGTCATCCCCCTGCCAATCCCCTTCCGTATCTACGAAATTAGTCCCCTTGAGATCGGCCAAGGGAATTCCGCCGACATAAGCTCCGAAAAAAGACACGGGCCCCAATCCATGGTGAACCGGATAAAAAGCTTCCCCGTTGGTCGAACTGTTTCCCCCGCGGGAAGGCGGACAGGAGTCGTAACCGGGTCTGACCGCCTGTATTTCTTTTAAAAAATCATAAAGCCCCTCGTCCCGATCGGCCAGCTGGTAATGCTCCCCGGCGATGAAAAGTTTCCCACAGTGGTTGAGAAAAGATACGGCTTTGCTCCGCCAAGGTTCGCCAAAATAATCGGCCGCTTTAGGTGAACCACTGCCGCACTCCTCCTTGTCCCGGTTGATGAACCTCATATCCCAAACCTGGTCGTAAGGGGCGCCCCAATTGTCGTTGGCGGGATTGTGATTTTTTCCGGCTACATCCACCGTATCGACTTGATGGCCCGCTTTTTGGAGGACCGCAGCGCAGCGCAGAACGGCCCCATTCTCCTGGGATCCGTTGTAGTAAAAAAGGATGTGATAGGCTTTTGCGGGTTCGGGAAGAAGGAAGGTAAGTGCTAAGGTTAAAACAAAAAAGCCCCTTTCAATCGCTTGAAAAGGGCTTATCGAACGCACCTGAACCGCCGGATCAATAATAATAGTCGCCGACGTCGTTGAACTTCAGCTTGACGGCGTCCCATTTATAAAAGGAAGCGATTTTGCGGAAGGGCCCGCCGAATTCATTGTCCTCTTGATGGTACTTATCCTGCATTTTCTTTTTCAAATCCGGGGGATAATCCGTATCCGTGCAATTAACGATTTCCATCGACCCGTCGCCGTCCATGTCCTTATAAAAAGTGAACCCTTCCAGCCAAACATCGAACTCCAAAACTTCCTTCACGTATTCCGTGGGTATGACCGACTCGGGATGGTCGTATAAATCATTCGATAGATTTTTAATCGCGGTCAAGTCCAGGGTGTAGATTTTCTTCTGGCAGTCGGCGCCTCCGCCAAAGGCCCCCATTTCAAAAAACAAGGGCGAATCCTTGCCCAAGGTGAGAATTCTCGCGCAACCCCGGTAGCCTTCTCCGTGGAAAACTTGGCGGTAAATGAGCCCGATCTTAATGTAAATATCCGAGCTGGAATGGAGCACGTCATAATCATCGGCGTAATCGGCGATGAGGAACGAGAAACCTCCAGCCTTCGCCTGATAAAGAGTGACTAAGGGAACGGGTGTGGCGCTGGGGAAAGGCATGGTCATGGGAATTTTATTGGGGGAGGCGTAGCTTAAACGGATACTTTTCATGCGGACCATGTGGCG
>CAZHFP010000065.1:0-13612 GCA_964531065.1 uncultured bacterium | reverse complement strand
CACGGCGGGGATTTCCAAATCCACGGAGATGGTTTTAATGTCCGGGATTATGTTTATGTGAAGGACTTGGCCCAGGCGAATCTTTTGGCTTTGAGTTACCCCCATAATGATTTCTTCAATATAGGAACGGGCGTCAGCGTCACCACGAATGAGCTTTTCGAGACCTTGGCTAAGGCCACCGGCTACACTAAAAATGCCAAACACGGCGTCGCCAGGCTGGGGGACTTGAAAAAAAGCGTTTTGGACAACGCCAAAGCGAAAAAGCTCTTAAAATGGGAACCGGCGTACGACTTGAAAAAAGGTTTGGAAGAAACGGTGCAATACTACAAGAATCGCAATTAGGAATTAGGAATGCGGAATTGGGAATTTAATTCCAAACTACTCATTCCGAATTCCTAATTCAACTCGGAGAGTTGATTATGAAGGCAATCATTTTGGTGGGCGGACAGGGAAGCCGTATGAGGCCCCTGACGGACCATCTTCCCAAGAATATCGTTCCCCTTTGTGGGATCCCCTTTTTAACCTATCAAATCGAGTACCTGAAAAAAGCCGGGATCAAAGACATTGTTTTTTCCCTCTGCTACCGCCCCCAGGACATCAAAAAAGTCTACGGCGACGGCCGCAAGCTGAAGGTCAAGATCCATTACGCCTTGGAAAAAGAACCGCTGGGCACGGCGGGAGCTATCAAAAATTCCGAAAAATACGTGAAGGGCTCCCCGGTGGTGATTCTCAATGGCGATATCCTGACGGATATTCCTTTAAAGAAAATGATCAGCTTCCACAAAAAACAAAAAAACGCCGCGACCTTAGGGTTATTCCGGGTGGAGGACCCAACCGCTTATGGACTGGTTTTGCTGGACGCGAAGTCGCGCATTACGAAATTTCTGGAGAAACCAAAGGCTGAGGAAGCTGTCACGGATACCATCAACGCGGGTGTTTATATTTTCGAGCCGGAAGTTTTTAACTTTATTCCGGCGGGCGTCAATTATTCCGCGGAGCGAGGTTTGTTCCCCGGATTGTTGGACGCCAAGGCCGCTTTTGGCGGTTTTGTTTGGAAAGGTTACTGGCAGGATATTGGCACTCCCCGGAAATACCTGACCACCCATTGGGACGTGTTGGACGGGACTTTTCCAGTCTTCGCCGCTTTGAGGAAGAAAGCCGGACGGATATATATGGGGAAGGGCGTGAAGATCGGGAAAGGCGCTGTCATCAAGGGTCCGGCCATTCTTGAGGACGGCTGCGTGATCGGAGCTGGCGCGAAGATTCTTGCTTATTCCGTGTTGGGAAAGAAATGCGTGATTGGCGCAAAAAGTTCCATTTCCAAAAGCGTCCTTTGGGACGGGGTTCAAGTGGGTGAAAAGGTGGACTTGGATGAAGTGGTTTTGGGACGAAAATGCGATATCCCCAATGATTCCATTGTCCCTGCCGGCACCGTCTGGGGAGACAAAAATTCTGTTCATGAGCCTGAAATCAGAAAATGAACCTGCCAGGCTATAAAAAATCCCTTCCTTTAAACAACTTATTGGACAACCACAGCGTCGAAACGGAAGTGGAGAATATGGCGATCATGCTCCACCGCCGGGGCGATCAAGTCTTCGCGACAGGCGTTTATTGCCCCCACGCCGAGGTGCGGCTGGATCCGCGAAACTGCGACGGCGACTTTATCATTTGCAAAGCCCATGGCTACAGGTCCAACATCAAAACCGGCGTCTGCATGAACGAGCCGGATTTGAAGCTCAATACCTTTCCGACGGTGATTGAGGATGGGATGGTTTGGGTGAAAATGTTTTAAAGGCCGCCCTCTGCCGTTCGCTCTCCGCTGTCCGGGAAGCGAAGGATACTTCAAAACTAAAGGCAAGGTTGAAAGCCCTTTCGTGCTTTATGGTTTTTTTATCCCTCTCCCTTGAGTAACGAATGTTGTTTTCGTTACTCGGGGTTTTTAGGGGTGATAACCCCTAAATCCTTTTGAAGGGTACATAGGGTCTTTTCCCTATGAGCGCCAGCGAGGGGACGAGGGCAGGGTGAGGGTGATTTTTATTCTTTTGTTTTGGTCCTTTGCCGACAACTGGTGACTGACAGCTGAAAGCTGGCTTTCTGTGATATGATTTCAAAACTTTTCAACTGAAAGGAAATTCCGTGTCATTTTTATCGCGCTTGTTTTTGATCCTCGTGTTATCAACCGCCTCTTCCCAGGTTTTCGCCGATCCGAAGGCTTTTGAGCTGTATCCCGCTACTAATGACGCGGCGCCGACAACCTTCACGAAAACCGCTCCCGCGTTTCAAGTCGATGGCAAGCCTTGGAAATTCGCTTACGGCGACAAGGTTTCGGTCAAGATCGACGCGACCCAGGTCCTCCATCCGGTAACGCCTTACCAGTTCGGCACCAATATCGCTTGGTGGGACACGAAGAGCTGGGTATTGGATCCGGACCGCATCGAGAAGGCCAAGCAGGCCGGCTTCAAGTTCTGGCGCTGGCCCGGCGGAAGCGCTTCAGATGAGTACCATTGGGATGGAAAATATGACAAGCCTGTCCCCGGAGATACCAATCCCGCCCATATGAACGATGCCTGGACTGTTTCCAGCGATGATTTCATCGAGTTCTGCCGCCAAACCGGTTCGGAAGCTATCGTCACCGCCAACTATGGCGTGGCACGCTACGGGGATGTCAATGAAGCCGCCGATTTGGCGGCCCGCTGGGTGAAGCACTTCAACATCGATAAAAAATTCAAGGTCCGCTATTGGGAAATCGGAAACGAAGTTTATGGCTCGTGGGAAGTTGGCAATAAGATCACCGGGAAACCCCAATTGACCGGGGATGTTTACGGCAAGGACTTCCAAATCATCGCCGCGGCCATGCGAAAAGTTGATCCGGATATATTTATTGGAGCCGTCGGGGTGGACACGGACGCGGGCGGCGATTGGGACGGCTACCATTGGTGGATGAGGGATCTGCTTCCGCAATTAAAGGGAAAGGCCGACTTCCTTATACTCCATCAGTATTTTATGTGGCCCTTTACCGGGGACACCTACACCAATCCCAGCAATGAAACTCTTTTTGGAAATCTTCCTAAAGTGACCAGCGCCTTGGGAGCGGCCAACCAGATGATCGACAAGTACGCGGCCACGGAAAAAGGGATACCGGTCGCTTTGACTGAATTTAATTTGGTGAACGCCTCCCCCGAACCTACCATCGAGCTGATCAACGGCCTCTTTACCGCCGAGGTGTTGGGCGATCACATCAAGGCTGGTTATGTGGACTCCAACTATTGGGATTGGAAAAACGGTTTGGACGGAAAACTGCACGGGGACATGGCCCTGCTGGCTTCGAGCGACAACTCAACTCCCGACGCTACGCCCCGGCCTTCCTATTACGCCTACGCCCTCTATTCCCGCGCCTTTGGCGACAAGATGGTCGCCGCTGAAAGCTCAGTGCCGACCGTTAAGGTTTACGCCAGCCGTTTCGCCGGCGGAGAGATGGGATTGATCATCGTGAACGAGAATGACAAGAATCAGACGGTGACGTTCGACCTGACGGGCTTCAAGCCTCAGGGAAAACTGATGGGTTGGGTGCTGACGGGCAAGGGATTAAATGAAAAACAGGTGTCCTGGAACGGAACCGCCGGGCCCTTGGGCGGCGGCGGACCCTTCCCGATTGATCCCATCAAGCCTTACCGGGGGACTTTTAACACGGATAAGCCGTTGCAGCTGGCGATCCAGGCCGATTCGGCGACAGGGATTATTCTTTACTAAAAATATGGTTAAATAATGTTGGTCTCTTCAAAGTTTAAGGAACTTAAAAAAAATTAACTTCACCCCTCACCCTACCCTCTCCCGCAAGGGGAGAGGGAACGAAAGAAGCCGATTGGGCGGGTATTCTCCCTCGTCCTTGATTGGAGAGGGCAGGGTGAGGGTGAAAGAGCCCCAATGGACATCATTAAATTTGGCACCGACGGCTGGCGGGCGAGGGTCGCCGAGACCTTTACCTTCCCTAACGTAAGGCGGACAGCCTACGGCCTCGGCGTCACACTCCGCCGAAAGAAAAAATCATCCTCGGTTTTTGTGGGATACGACACCCGATTTTTCTCCGATAAATTCGCCTTGGCCGCCGCCGAAGTCCTCGCATCCCTCGGCCACAGGGTAACCCTGGCCTCACGGCTTTTGCCAACACCCGCACTGTCCTTAGCCATTAAGGAAAAAAAAGCGGACGCCGGGGTGATGATCACCGCCAGCCATAATAACGGCTCCTACAACGGCTTCAAAATCAAGTTGCCCCCCGGCGTCTCTGCGCCTTCCCCCTTTACCAAGGAAGTTGAAAAAAATATTCCCTCCCGGCCCGTTGAGGCGGCCAAGGGAGCGAAACTCCAAAAAGCCGATTGGCTGCCCTTTTACCTGAACAGCATGAAAAGCAAAGTCAACCTGTCCTTGCTTCGAAAAGCGGGATTCAAGGTGGCCGTGGATTCCATGCATGGGGTAGGGGAGAGGCATTTTGAAAATTTAGTATCGGGCGGGAAGACAAAAGTCCACACCATCGCCGGTGAAAGGGAAGTGTTCTTCGGGGGACGCCAGCCCGAACCCATCGGCCCCAACCTGGGACCCCTTTCCAAGTTTATCCGCGCCTCCAAGTTCGACGTGGGCTTCGCCACCGACGGGGACGGGGACCGGGTCGGCATGATGGATGAAAAGGGAAATTTCGTCGACGTCCATAAACTCCACGCCCTTCTTCTTTACCACTTGTGGGTCCACAAGGGATTAAGAGGGGGCATTGTTAAGACGGTTTCGGGAACCCTCATGATTGAGCGCATGGCCCTGCGCTGGGGCATTCCGGTTTTTGAGACGCCCATTGGATTTAAATATATCGGCGGGGTCATGCTGAAAGAAGACATTCTCCTGGGTCTGGAAGAGAGCGGCGGCATCGCGGTGAAGGGCCATCTGGCGGAAAGGGACGGACTTCTCTCGGCGTTGCTGTTGATGGAAGCCCTGGTGACGATGAAAAAATCCGCCTCCGAAGCGGTCGCCTTTTTGCAGAAAGAATTTGGTCCCTTTCATTCGGGCCGGATTGATTTGGAAAATGTTTCTTTCGAGCGCCAGGCCCGCGTTCTGGCCCGCTTGAAGAAAAACCCGCCGTCCCAAGTGGCTGGACACAAAGTGACCGGCGTCAACGCCTTGGACGGGGTTAAGATGAAATTCGAAAAGGGATGGCTTTTGGTCCGGGCCTCGGGAACCGAACCGCTCTTGAGGCTTTACGCGGAAGCTCCTTCCACCGGGGAAGTTCAATCTCTCCTTAAAGCGGCGAAGCAGGAAGCGCTTAAAGGCGGCTGACAGGTAACAGTTGGCAGCTCATAGAGGACTAAAAACAAGACTCATCCTATTGGCGCTGGTTTATAGTTTGGTTTAAGGCTTTTCGCCTTTAATTCGTTAGCTGTCAGCTGTGACCTGTCCACTGTCATCTGCTTTTGCCCGTTGACGGGTTTTAGCCCCTCCCGTAAAATCATTCGGCTGTCCCTGTCCTCTTCGTCAAACGCTCTTAAGGAGCCGTGATGTCCTTTCTTATAAAATCAATTTTCTCGTTAACCCTTTTTCTCTTATGTTTTTCCCGTTCGCTGGCCGATCCGCCCTCAAGCTCCCAGTTTTACCTGGATAAGGGAAACGCTTACGTGAAAGAGGGCCGGGATGAAACGGCCATCGAATATTTCAAAGAAGCCGTCGAAAGGGACCCTTTTAACGCCGAAGCCCACAACAACCTGGGCAAGCTCTACGCCCAAAAAAACATGTTGGACGAAGCGTTGGAGCAATTCGAGAAGGCCCTGGAAATTCAACCCAACTATCCCCAGGCCCTTTCCAACACCTCTTATGTTTACCTGCAGAAAAGGGTTTATCCCAAGGCGATCCTCTACGCGAAAAAGGTCCTCAAGGTTGATCCGGATTTTGGCTCCGCGCATTACAACCTGGGGATGACCTACTTTCAAATGAAGCGGTATCGAGAGGCTGTTCCCGAGCTGCGGCTGGCGGTCCGTGCCATTCCGGACAACGCTGAAATTTATGAGAGGCTGGGGGACGCTTACCGCGCCCTTGAGCGAAATGATGAGGCCCAAGCCTATTTCCGCCAATCGATCCAGGTGAATCCGGTGGATACCTCCGCCCGAACCAAGCTGGGGGATATTTACATGGATGGGGGCGACGAAAAGAAGGCCATGGAGCAGTACCGGGCCGCCGCGGATTTAGAACCAAAAAATATACGCGCCCATTATCAGCTGGCGGAACACTTTAAAAGCATTCGGAATTGGGACAAGGCCCGGGATGAGTATTTAATGATTCTCCAGGCGGACGATGAACAGTCGGAAGCCCATAAGGAAGCCGCATTGCTTTACGAGAGGGATGACCAGATGGGTTTGGCCCTTTATCATTGGCAGAAATATTCGAACGAGGTTCCCGGCGATCAGGATGTTAAACAGCATATGGCCGATATCCGGAAGCCTTTGATGTCGAAAAAGGAGGCCGACAGGATGGCCGCCCTTCAAAGGAAAGCGGAGAAGGAGAAGGCTGAGGCTACCGCGAGTCCGGACCAGCCAGCCCCCAAAGATCAGAAGATAGTGCCGCCTGTCCCCCAAGGGGCTCCGGCTCCTCCGGCCTTGGGGCCCACGCCCACTCCGGCCACTCAAATCGTGCCGGTCGAAGTCGCGCAGCCGACCGTGGACGAGAATTCTGGAACGATTCCGCACTAAACCAGGGACAAGGTACAAGGTTCACGGGACAAGTGCGGGCAGTTTTGAACCGCCTGGCTCTCTTGATTTCCAAAGTAGTAAAGCCTAATTTGAGTAGAGTTTTGTTGAACGGCGTCCTTAACCTGGACCCTTGAACCTAGTCCCTGGAGCCTGCCTTAAATGAGATTCGCCGTTATTGTTCCCGTTTTTAACGAAGCCCCGACCGTGGAAAAAATCCTCCGCAAGTTGTCGGAATATAAAAACGCCGACGTCGTCATCGTGGACGATGGATCCACCGACGCGACGCCGTCGATTCTGGAGAGGCTTTCCGTTAAGGCGGTGATCCGTCATCCCCAAAATGAAGGTTACGGAAAATCACTGATCGATGGATTTAATTTCGTAAAAGAAAATGATTATCCTATTTGTGTCACCATGGACGCCGATGAACAGCATGAGCCGGGATTCATTCCCTGTTTTTTGGAAAAGCTGGATAAATTCGATATCGTTTCCGGAAGCCGCTACCTTAACCCCCTGCTCTCTTCCGACCATCCGCCCGAGGATCGGCTGGAAGTCAACCGAGTGATTACCCGTAAGCTCCGCCCCTTGACCGGCTACGCCCTGACCGACAGCTTTTGTGGTTTCAAGGGGTACAAGGTGGAGGCCCTTCGAAAATTGAATTTGACGGAGACCAACTATGGGTTTCCCATTCAGTTTTGGCTTCAAGCCGCCAAGGCCGGGCTGAAGGTCACCGAGTGCGCGGTTCCCTTGATCTACATGGACTATGGCCGGAACTTTAATAACCAATTCGCTGATCGGGATGAACGTTTAAACCATTATTTGAAGATCATGGAAACCGAGGCCCGTCAACTCGGCCTTTCTTCCTCTTTTTCCGGCACAAACCCATAAAATCAAAAGCAGGGACTAGGTTCTGGGCGCAAGGTTTCAGTTAAGGATTTTGGGCAATCCATGTTTTAATGCTTAGGCAGATTTGAGTGACGGGTCCTGGGGTTTGACTGGCGCCTAAACCCTGGCACCTGAACCCTGGTTTTCAAAGGTTTGCGAATGGCATCCGCGGCGGACAAGATACCTAAAAACCACGGTGAGTTTTATTTTGACCCGGCCCTGCCTCTGTGGAAGGAAGAAGCTCTCCGCAATCGGGAATGGCTGGTCAAACAAAACCTTTGGGGCCTCACGGCCCAAAAGGCCCGGATGCTTCTGAAACTTCCCACGGACCAGCCCCTGATTCTCTCGGGACACCAGCCGATTTTTTTTCATCCCGGTGTTTGGGCCAAGTGCCTGACCGCCAGCATCCTAGCCGAGTCCGTTTCCGGGACGGCCTGCCATAAAATTACCGACACCGCCATGACGGGCGAGTATATCCACACTCTGCCGGAGGTCGAGGACAACGGCAAGGCCCGGCGCAAAGAGCTGGATTTTTTCCTGACCAAGGACATGAAGCAGCAGGAAAAAACAACACCCTATGCCCATCTCCCGGCGCCTGAATTCGCGGCGCTCGAGAAAATTTTTTCCGATGCCCAGGTTTTTTGCCCCGAGGCCATCAAGGGCAACCTGCGGGGTTTTGAGGAAAAGCTGGTCAAGGGACTCAAAAAAAACCCGACTTGGACGGACTTCCACCTTTACACCCTCAAGCTGCTCGATGAGATCTGCGGCACCTCCCGACAATACCTTACGGGAAGCAAGCTTTGGACTTCTGAGCCTTTCCTTCAGTTCGCGGCCAATTGGCTTTCCAACCTTGCCGAGATGAACCAGGCCTACAATGAATCCCTGGATGAATACCGCAAGAAATACGGCATTACTCACGAGTTATCCCCCATGCCGAATCTGAAGTTTGAGAACTGGTGGTTTGAGATACCCTTTTGGGGAGTGACTAAATACCACCAGCGCCATTCCCTCTACGCCAAAAAAGACGGGAAAAAACTGATTTTGAAAATCAAAGGCGGCGACGGAACTTATCCCCTGGATCAGGAGGATATGCAGCGTCAATTGGGCGTGCTCAATATCAGCCTCTGGCCCAAGGCCATTCCGCAAACTCTTTTCTGCCGTATGTACCTGTGCGATTTTTTCATCCACGGGGTCGGCGGTTCCAGCTACGAGGAAGTGGGCGACTCGCTGTTCAAAAAGATATTCAAGGCGAACCCGCCCGCTTACGGCGTTGTCTCCGCCACTTATTTGGTGGATCCGGAAGAAAGCCGGTCGATGGAAGTCATTCTCCTGAAAGAAGCGAAGATCGAGTGGTGGGGAAGGGCCCTGGCCCAGAATCCCGAGTATCTCTTTACGAAGGCCGAATCCTGGCAGAAAGAATTGCCCGTATTCATGCTGCCGAAGTTCAAAGACTGCTATAACAATGAAAAATTAAAAAAACTGGCCTCAGAAAAAATCCAGTGCCTGGAGGGCCTTAAGGATCCGGCGAAAAGGCCTGAGGCTTCGGCGAAACTAAAGCAGGTAAATTTCGCGCTCTATGACAGCTACACGGAGATTATTAAAACCCTCGAGCAGGGGTTGTTGGATATTGGGAAATTAAAACAAACCAAGGAAGTTCTTGGCGGCCGGGAATATCCATTCTTTTGTTTCTCGCCACAGACTTTCGTGGACATGAAAGACAAAATCCGCAGCGCGGCCCATGTTGAGGTTGAAAAAGCGGCGTCTGGTTCTTAAACCCCTTTTCAAATCGAAAAAGCATTCCGGATCGTTTATTTTAGGATGAAAATTGAGACGGTTTTGGTAAAGGATAAACCATGGAAAAGCCCGTTTTGCGAATTGAGATATTGCCCGGCTGTGAGGACCTGGGGCTTCCGGCCTATGCCACCGAGGCGGCGGCGGGTCTGGACCTGAAAGCCGCGCTGACCGAACCCTTCACGTTGAAACCGGGGGAGCGGGGTGTGGTTCCCACCGGACTCAAGATGGCCATTCCAGCCGGGTTCGAGGGCTGCGTGCGGCCCCGAAGCGGCTTGGCCATGAAGCAGGGGTTGACCCTGACCAATTCGCCTGGGACGGTGGACTCCGATTACCGGGGAGAAGTTAAGGTTTTATTGATCAATCTAGGCCAGGAACCGGTGATTTTAAAAAGAGGCGACCGCATCGCTCAGATTCTGATTTCTCCCGTGGCCCAAGCTCAGATTGTGAAAGTTGAAAAAGTGGATGATACGGTCCGGGGAGCGGGTGGGTTCGGACACACGGGGCTTCAGTAAGGCGATTTTGGATTTAAAATTCAAAACTCAAAATTCAGAATTTAAGCGGAAACCAATGATTGCGTTTTAAGGAACGATCATCCATGCGAAATTTAGACGCGATCCGCCCCGTGGGTTTCAATCTCGGCGGCTGGCTTTCCCAATCTCCATTGACCGACGAACATATTGAAAGTTTTATTCAAAAGAACGATTTCAAGACGATCGCCCAATGGGGTTTTAATTCGATTAGGCTTCCGGTGGATGGGGAATGGCTTTTCGAAAATGAGGGGCGGGGGCGGATTTATCCCCGGCGCCTGGCCTTTCTCCAAGAAGTTTTCCGTTGGGCCGGGGCGGCTGGCCTGTTGACCATCCTGGATTTACACCAGGTGCCCTGGCACTCTTTCGGCAAACCGGAACTTGATAATTTATGGAAAAACGAGGAAGATTTAAACTCCTTTTGCCGCAGTTGGTCCGAGCTGACCCAGGCCTTGAAGGACACGGAAGAGCCCCTGTGGTTTGACACGCTTAATGAACCAACCGCTAAGAACTCCACGGATTGGAACAAAGCCGCGCCGCGGGTGGTTGAGGCGATCCGATCAGAAGACCGAAACCGAATGATCGTGGTTGAGTCCGCTTTATGGGGATCGGTGCTGAAGTTAGAAGACCTTGTCCGGGCGGTCACGGGACCAAACCTGACCTATAGTTTTCATTTTTATTTGCCTATGCTGGTGACCCATCAGGGGGCTCCCTGGTGGCAGGATGGAAAAGCTTACCGGGAGACGGTGGTTTATCCCGGACCCATTCCGAAAGCCTCGGAATATCTGAAAGGGAAACTGCCTGAAGATACCAGGGCGGTACTGGAATTTGAGAACCGGGTTTGGAATAGGGAAGCCCTGCGGAATCTGCTGGAACCGGTGGAAAAATTGTCGAAGGCGGGACATAAGCTATATTGCGGGGAGTTTGGGGTTTATGAGCGGGCCCCCCGGCAGACCCGGTTGAATTGGATGAAGGATGTGACGGAGATTTTGGGGGAATTGAAAGTGGGTTGGAGTTACTGGAATTACAAATGGCTGGATTTTGGAATCTGGCCTTTGGCTCCCGGGGGTCAAACGGGGCCTTTGGACGAAGAGATGCTTCGAATATTAAAAGCGGGGATCTAAATGAAATTTCGATTGGCGATTTTGATGATAGCGCTTTTAGCCGCGGGCTGCGGCGGCAGGGCGATGGTGAAGACCCAGGCGCCCGGTGTTTCCTCGGCTCCAGCGCCGGCCTCGGGACCTCAAACTCCCGCCCTCGTGGAACTCCATAGTCCCGTCACAGACCAGGATTACCAAGCCGCGGTAGCGGAGCTGGGAACGGAAGACGCGGACCGGCATAACCTAGATTCCTTTTACACCGTAGGCCAATATCAATACAACCATTCCAACTTTGCTGAGGCCCTTAAGACTTATCAAAAAATGCTGTTGGCGGCCAACGCGGCTTCCCAATTGGACAAGGCTCAATACATGGTGGGCCAGATTTATTACGAAAAAAAGAATTTTTTGCCGGCCCTGGCCGCTTTTCAGACGGTTCTTCAAAAATACTCAAAATCAACCTATGCCGCCCAAAGCCGCCGCATGATGGAGTTCATGCTGTCCTATTCCCTGGGTTTGGAGGATTTAAAAAGCTATGTGGAGAATTATCCCGATTCGCCGATGAATTGCTTCGCTCTTTTTCAATTGGGGAGCCGCGAGGCCCAGTCGGGTCTGCAGGGAGACGCCATCGAGCATCTCAACCGATTCACCGGGGATTGTCCCCAGAGCCCGTCCTTGGGAGCGGCCCAGCTATTGCTTCAATCACTCCAAAGTCAGCAGCAGGGTAAAACCTGGAAGATCGGGGTTTTGGCGCCGAAAACCGGGCGCTACAAAGGTTTTGGTGATTCCGTTTTGAACGGCGTGGCCTTGGCCATGGAAGAAGCCAACCAAGCGGGAGGCTCCCGCAAACCCATGTCGGTCGTGGCTCAGGATACAGGTGGGGACCCGATCCAGGCGGTCAAGGCTTTTCAGGATTTGACCAAGGACAACACGCTGGACGCCATTATTGGGCCCGTGGTGCCTTCGGAAATCGCCGCCGTGGCCCCCTTGGCCAACCAACAAAGGGTCGCTCTCATTTCTCCCTCCGTTTCACGGGATGGTTTGTCGAGTTTGGGGCCCTACCTTTTCAGCGACAGCATGACCAATGAGATGCAGGGCAGGGCCATGGCCAAGTACGCGGTGGAAAAACTCGGCTTGAAACGCTTCGCCATTCTCGCTCCCGATGACAGCTATGGCAGCACCTTGAGCCAGGCTTTCCAGAAGACGGTGGAATCCATGGGCGCAACGGTCATGGGTTCGGAAACCTATCCGACCAACTCGGCGGATTTCCGGAAGCAGTTGCTCGATCTCGGGGGTCAAGATCCCCAGTCCTCCAAGGAAAATGACAGGGAAAATAACCGGCGCTTGGAGGAGCTCAAGTACGCGTTGAAAAAAGAAGTGGGGAAAATTCTATTAAAGTCCAAAGAGGTTTTGGCGAATGTGGCTCAGGACGCTTCGGATCAGACTCCCGCCCTGGCTTTCGTGCCCCTCGTCGAGGCCTTGACCAATACCACGACCTCTTCCGTCGTAAAGAGCATCAACGATTCCCTGAGGGATTCCTTTAAAGAACAAACGGATTTTGTATTGAGAAACGACGACCTAGTCAAGGACGCGCTGAAGCGACTTCCGGTCGAGTTTCAGGGAACGACCCTGACCGTCAGCGCCGAGCAATGGGGGGATGTGGGCCAGGACCTCGAAGCTTCCATGATTGTCGCCGGCAGAATTATCGAGAATAATCCGCCGGGCGATTGGACCGATCATCCGACCTGGGATTTCTCCCTCTATCTGGAGGCGTTCCAGTTAAATGCCAAGAAAACCGCCTTCGTCAAAATTTACCAGAACAAGCTTCCTTACAGCACCTTCAAGCCCTCTTCGTTAATCCGCGCCGTCTCCGGCTACCAGGCCCTCTACCTGCCGGCCCATTCGGTGGAGATACCCTCGTTGGTTTCTCAGATTCATTTTTACGATTTGAATCCGGTCTTTTTGGGCGGACACCTGTGGGACAATGACTCGGTCCGTCAAGATGGGGCGAAAGATGTGGAGGGTTCCTATTACGTGACTGGTTTTTACCTGGACAGCTCCCAGGGAAACACGAAAAAATTCGCGGATGATTACTTGAAGAAATTCGCGAAAAAACCGGATCTGTTGGCGGCCCAGGCCTATGACGCGGCGCGCTTGATGCTCAAGGCCACGGAAACTTCCGTCAGCCGGGACGATATCCACAACAACCTGCTGGCCATCAAGGATTTCGACGGCGTCAGCGGAAAGACCACTTTCGGAGGGCATGGCGAGGCGGACAAGATCGTGCCGGTCTTGAAGATTCAGGATGGGAAAGTACAGCAAGTACAGTAACGGCAGTTAGTAATTAGGAGTTAGTAGTTAGGAATTTAAGTCTCAAAACTGAACCCTCACCCCTCTTGTCCGGCGTAGCCTTGGCGAAGTCGGATGCGGGGGAGGGCAGGGTGAGGGGTGTTGGAATAGTTTTTGGAACCACCCTCATCCCATCCTTCTCCCCTCAAGGGAGAAGGGGAACGTTGAATTCTGTAATCTCAGATTTTGGAGTTTTTGTGAGCGACAATACCAAATTCGGCCCGGCGAAGGGCATGAGGGA
>CAZHFP010000064.1:0-13786 GCA_964531065.1 uncultured bacterium | reverse complement strand
CGACGAGGGGGGAGCATGACGTGTTGAACTGGCTGCAATCTTTGCTGGCCCATTACGGGTACTTGGCCGTTTTCACGGCTCTTTTCGTGAACAACCTGGGGATTCCCTTTCCCGGCACTTCGATGCTGTTGGGCGCGGGGCTCCTGGCGGGTACGGGTGCTTTGTCTTTTCCATTAACGGTTCTGACGGCGACAATGGCCTGTTTCCTGGGAAGCAACGGCGGTTATTGGCTGGGACGGAAATATGGCGAGGAACTGCTCAAAAAAATCCATTGGCTCCGCATGACCCATCGGCGGATCCGGCACATGGAGCGCTTTTTTAAGAGATACGGTCCCAAAGGTGTTTTTTTCGCCAGGCTCGTGGCCCTGCTCCATCCCCTCATCGGACTGATGGCGGGGACCAGCAAGACGCCGAAAGGCCCCTTTATTATTTATAACCTGGCCGGATCGGCGGTATACGCCCTGTTGTACACCTTAGCGGGGGAACTTTTCGGGTCCCAATGGGGCCTGCACGGCATCTGGACAGTCCATATCATCCTTTACGGCCTTCTTTTGGCGGCTGTCGCGGCCCTTTTGATTTTTTTCTGGCGCTATTCCATCCTCAGTTTTTTCGGTTATGTTTACTTCAAGAAAAGGTAGGCGTTATTTTTTTCGAGGCTTGGAGTTCACCGGACGGGCTTTAAGCAGGGGCTCAATCCTGCGGAACTCCTCCATCGAAATCTGGTGGGGCTCGCCCCCGGAAATCTCAACCAGGCATATCCCCTCCTCGGGCGAGAAAGAAAAGGCGCCGACCCGGTCCAGGTTCAGCCACAAATTCTTGTTGTCGATCGTCTTGACTTGCAGGAATGGCATAAATTTCCTCCGTTAATTATTTTTCCAGGTATTTTTTCAAGGAAGCGGGAACGTCCGTCCGGCAAGCGCAATATTTTAAATGGCCCCTATGCCAGCGGACCCTCTGGGCGACCGTCGGATTTTTCGGCATCTTGTGGCTTTGGTGCCAGCGCGTGTTCATTTTTTTCATCAGCCACCCCTTCTTTCATTTTTTTTGAAGCGTGTTTTGGGGAAGGACCGGTAATCGTTTTTTCTCCAACAGGGAAGCGACCTGTTGTTTTTCCTTTTGGGTGAAATGCAATTGGAGGAGGGGAAATAGTTTTTCCTCCTCAAAACGGATATGGTCCACCAAACCGTCGGCAAAAAGGAGCAGGGAATCAACGGAATTTTCCTTGAAGAGGTTCCTTAAGGCCTGGTGGTCCGACCTCATCTTTTGGGAAGCCGGGTTTTCGGCTCCAGTGCGGCGCTCGAACAGGTCAACTATGGCTTCCTCCGCCTTAAAATGGGGTTCGAGGCTGTTCTGGAAGAAAGTCCTGGCTCCTTCGGAAAGGCCCGCCCAGGCCCCCATGGCGCCGTCACCCTTGATGATTTCCATGGAGCGGCGGATCTCCCCGCAGGCCATCAAGGCTTCGTGATGCCCCGCCGTCAGGGGCCATAAGAATTTTTCCTTTTTCATGTCGAACCTCCATTCCATCAATAACCAACCCAACACCGGTTACATCGCCAGCTCGCCAAGACCACCCCGGCCAACAAAAGATGAAAATTCAGAGGGTCCATTTTTCCATTCTTGGTGGATTGGATGACCCCAGGATTATTCACCCCGCAAAACCAGCATGCTTCGGAAAGGTTTTAGCTGCTATGACCGCTGTCATGTTCGGTTGGATAACCGAGGGTTAGATTGATGGCATCAGCTCCAACCGCAGGGCCGCCAGCAAGACGGGGAGGGAAAAATGAGAAAATCAAAAAATAAAACCAAATCGGAGTCCTATTATTTCAACCGGGTGGTCCTTCAGGTATTGGACATCGCCCCCCTCCGGGACACGCGCCATTTTCCTTCGAACATCCCTGGCCCCGGGATTAAGACCAAGAAGGCCCCGGGGAACCCGATGGAATTGGCCGGTGAAACCTTGATCTTCACGGTGGTATTGAATTAAGGAATAACGAGGTTCCTCAAGGGCCTAGTCGCCGATTCTGCGCCACAGGCGGCCTGCCAGGGCGCCGTTAATAAGATCGATCACCAAGGTCTCCATGGCCCAGAAAAGCACCAGGGCAAAGGGCAGGTTGATTAACAGTCCCAGGCTCAGGAATTGGGCGAATCCGCCCACCAGGAAAACCCCGGCGCCGAAAACCAATCCATTGGAAACCGGGCTTCGTCCGGGAATCCAGTTTTTGACCATCCGAAAAAGGGCAAGAAAAACACCCCACTGGACCATCCCGAATAAAAAAGAATAAAGATAAAAGGAACCGGGCGGAGACCCGCCCCCCGGCATCATGAGTTTGCTCCAAACCGGAAAGTATTGGGGGTCCTTGTAATAATTCATGGTCAGCATGGCGCCCGCCGAATGCACGATCTGGGCGGCGACCGCCATCGCGGCTACCGTCAAAATAAATTTACCCGCAGTCCTTTTTTTAGACATGAATGCCTCTTTCTTTTTCTGTTTCTAAAATTCCAACAGTCATTTAAGGACAAGCCCTAACTAACAACTATGACCACTGTCATAAGATTCCATTTGAAAAAAATTGAGTAAATGGTTCGGCCTGGGACTTTCCTTGGGAACGGCGGTTAAATTCAACCAACAGAACCTGGAGAGCCAAAGTGATTCGATTTTCGCTGTGGATTTCGGGATCCTCTGGTGCCCCCTGGACCGCCTCAAATGGGGGGCGGCCTACAGCAACCTGGGGGAGAAGGTGGCCGGGATTTTCTTAATTTCGGGACTCAAGCTGGGGGCTTCCTACAATATTTTTTTCGCCAAAGACGACCAATTTCTTTTGGCGGCTTCCAGTGAACTGCAGTCCGGCGGGATGAATCGGTTGAATTTCGGCGGTGAAAACACCCTGTTCCATTTCCTGGCCTTGTCGGCCGGTTACCAGGCCAACCTGTCCGACCAGGGTTTGACGGGATGGACCGGGTTGACCGGCGGCGTGGGAATCAAGGCCAGGGACTTTACCTTGAATTACGCCTTCGTGCCCTAAGGCGGCTGGGGGGATACCCACCGCCTGAGCCTGACCTACCAATTCCCCCGTTAAGAAGAAAATTTTATTTATAAACTTTTCCCGCGGCAACTTGTAAAACCGCCGACCCTTGGAACTTTCCATGCCTTAAATCCGCAAGGGCCTCATTGGCCTTTTCCAAGGGAAAAATTTTAACCTCGGTTTTCACGGGAACGCCGGGGGCCAGTTTTAAAAATTCATCCCCGTCCTTTCGGGTCAAATTCGCCACCGACCTGAGGACCCTTTCGCCCCAAAGCAGGGAATAGGGGAAGGAAGGGATGTCGCTCATGTGGATTCCCGCGCAGACCACGATCCCCCCCTTAGCGACGGCCTGGAGGGCCAGGGGCACATGGGCTCCCACGGGAGCGAAGAGGATGGCCGCGTCGAGGGGGTGGGGCGGCTTTTCCTCCGCGGCCCCGGCCCAAACGGCTCCCATCTTTCGGGCGAAGGCCTGTGTCACGACGTCGCCAGCCCGGGTGAAGGCGAAAACTTCCCGGCCCTGTTTCAAGGCCACTTGGGCCAACAAGTGGGCGGAGGAACCGAACCCATAGAACCCGAGACACTTGCCATTACCGGCCATCTTTAGGGCGCGCCAGCCGATAA
Organism: uncultured bacterium; assembly: GCA_964531065.1. Taxonomy (GTDB): domain Bacteria; phylum Oederibacteriota; class Muellerivitia; order Muellerivitales; family Muellerivitaceae; genus PALSA-1180. The sequence goes on along the minus strand of CAZHFP010000064.1, from coordinate 10,142 downwards.
GTCCCGCGCAAAGGAGGGGCGCGGCCTCAAGATCCGAATAGCCATCCGGCAGGTGAAAGGCGAAGCGGCTGTCGGCCAGGCAATATTCGGCGAAGCCGCCGTCCAATTGGTAGCCCGTGTAACGGGCATGGTCGCACAGGTTTTCCCGGTCCGAAAGGCAGAAGGGACAAACGCCGCAGCTCCCGCCCAGCCAGGGGATACCGATGCGGTCGCCGGCCTTAAAGTTTTTCACGCCGTTCCCTAAGGCTTCCGTTTGACCCACGATCTGGTGCCCGGGAACCAAGGGGAGTTTAGGCTCCTTCAGTTCGCCATCCACCACGTGAAGGTCCGTGCGGCAGATCCCGCAGGCGGAAACCCTCACCAATGATTGGCCCTTTCCGGGTTTAGGTATTTCCAAAAGGCTTAAGGCCAGGGGGCGGCCCGTGCCCGTAAGGACCATGGCTTTCATGACGCCGGGGCTGTTTTTATTCATTTTTGCTTTCTCTGGGTCAAGAAATCACCGGACGCCGCGTTCATCGGTCAATCCTGGCGCCTCATTGTCTTGAAAAAGTTTCCAAGAACTCCCGCGCTGAGGAGGATGGCCAGCGCGAAAAAAGCCGCCGGGGCCAAATCCCCCCCGAGTCCCTTGAGGTTCATGGCCACCATCATCCCCAAGATGGCGATGCCCATGACGATGGAGAAAACCATCATGACAGGAAAGAAAACATAACCGAAGGGTTTTTTCCCCCAGAGATGGACCGAGGCGATGATCATGGCGGGAAGGACGATGGACAAGTCCAGCACATGGACAGGATTGGTGAAAAGACCCGCTTCGGCCAGGCTTTTCGGGGGGATCCCCGATAAAACCGCCGGCAGATCCTCTCCGAGCCAAAGAAAATAAAAAACCGAAGTCAGGGCCAGGAAAAAGACCGACGGCAGCTGGGTGGGCGCGGCCGGGTTGAACCAGTATTTCACGCGGTCCGCCGGAAGTTCCCAGGACAGCAGGATAAGGCCGTAAACGGAGAAGCCTAAAGCCGCGCAGTAAAAGAAGAAGAGGCGGTTAAAATGGACGCAAAACCCGTAAAGGACATAGGAATAAATCGAGTAAATGAAGAGGCCCGCCAAGATGAGCAAAAAAACCCTCCGCCCCCTCGAGGCGAAAAAGTCCGAAGCCAGAAGGAGGGGAATCACGAAAACAAGGTTCACCACGTCCTGTCCCATCCCCTGGGTCGCCCAGGAGGAAGTTTCCTTGGCGTAAGTTCCTGCCAGGAAAATCCCGCCCCAACTGGAAACCCCCATGGCGGCGGCGAGGAGATAGGACAAAATCTCGATATTTTTGAGCGAGGAATGATGAAACATGGCCACCTCCTATTTATCCCCTTGGGCCTTGAGCACATAGGCCTTTTGGAGGGATTGGATGTACCGGACCAACGATTGAATTTGGGATGGCGAGAGTCGCGGCCCTTGCGGGGGCATTTTGCCGTGGCCGTCGGAAATTTTTTCCCTCAAGTACTTCGCGGATTTTTCAACCACCGATTCCCTCGTCAAATCCAACTGAACCGGGTCCACCTTCAATGACTTGGCCGCCGGCATGGAACCCTTGGCGTTCAGGCCGTGGCAACGGACGCAGTTAGCCGCAAATAGTTTTTGGCCGGACGGTTCGGCCCCGAAAGAACGTTCCATCGTGGATAAAAGCATCAGGGAAAACGTGAAAAGGAAGCCATAGACAAGGGGAAAGATCAGGGGTTTCATAAATCCTCCTTAAAAATTTTACTTCCTTTTATTTTATAACCCCTTTTAGGGAGATCCTTTATGACCGCGGTCAGTTAAGTTTTTTGTTGGTTCATTTTTCAGTCTCGGGAATGGTTCCCGTATGACGGGGGGCATAAACGAATCAGGGAAGCGGGATTAGATTAGTTCCAAGAGGTGGGCCATGAGGAAAATCATCCTTTGGGGGTTTATTCTTACCAGTATAGGAACCTTGGCGGCGGCGGTTCTCCCCGTTCCGGACATCTTCACCTTTCAATTCCGCCAGGAAGGGGGCCGTTATATTTTCAACGGGAATTTTCAGGTGGACACCGACTCACGGCTCGCTTGGGACGTCTTGACCGACTATGACCATGTATCCCGCTTCGTGGCGAACCTCAATTCCCGCGTCCTGAGCCGGGAAGGGGATCAGGTGATGGTGGACCAGACGGTGGGAGGGGGCTTCCTCTTCATCCGCCAGGAAGTGAGGGGTTTGCTGAAGATTCAGGAAAAACCCTATGAATCCATTTGCCTGGAGGAGATTTCCCGCAAGCAATTCGGCTTCTACCAAGGGCAATGGACCCTCTCCCCGGTTTCTCCGGGAAGCGGGATGAGGGTGGCTTACGAGCTGGAAGCCGAAAGAAACCTAGCCACGCCCAGCTTCGTCACGGCAGGGCTTTTCCGCCAGGCCGCCGAGGACCTGGTCATCGGCATGAAGAATGAAATGGACCGGCGGGAAACGGTGAAGCGGATGAACAGCCTGAAGGTGGAAGCCAAAAAATCCGGATCCTAAATCATTCCCCTCCCTTATTCAATTGGCGAGGGTTCCTCCAAGGTGAAGGTCAACAGCTTGATCAGGTTCTTTTTTTCCTCTTCGTCCAGGACCCGGTCGATTTCCGGGTAAAAAATCCGGTCTTCCCTGAGGGAATGGTGTTCGAGGTATTGTTTGAAACGGCCCTCATCGTCCAATAGGGCTAATAGATCCCTGGTGTCTACCAAGGGAGGATTAAGCCGGGAAAGGCGTAGTTTCAACCGGTTCAACCACTCCAAAATCTTTTTATGCTCCAGAAAAAAAATCTCCCAATCCCCGCCCCGGATTTGCCCGGCCCTTTCCCGGTAAAGGGGCAGGAGGACATCCTCCTCCTCGCGCATGTGGTTCATAATAATATTTTCGTAATCCGTCAAAAGATTTTTCGCGGCGGTCAAATCGTTCTTCAAAAGCGCCGATTGATGCCAAAAAAAGATATCGTCGATCTCCCGGTGGATTTGGTTCAGGTCTGAGATGTTTTCGTGCGCGACATGAGTCATGGGTCATCCTTTGTTTTAATTTCAAACATTCAAAGTTTCCTCTGAATCGCCATTCTGTTCCGAACCACATCCTAAAATAGGGTCCAAGTATTCTTTATGACTCAACTCATAATCGTCCGGCCCCTTCGGAGGGATACTTTAATCAGGAAATACAGGCTTAGCGGGAGGGTTGCCATGATAAAAATCGAGGAAAATTTGGCCCGGCATCCCTTTTTACGGGGAGTTTCAAGCCCCAATATCCTTTTGCTGGCCGAGGACGCAGTTCCCATGGTGTTCAAGCCTGGGGACATGTTGTTCCGCCGGGGAAAAAGGGCGCAGTATCTTTACTTGGTGGAAAAGGGAACCGTGGCAGTGGGATTGCTCAGGGATAAAAAAGGCCCCGTGACCATTATGAACGTGGGAAAGGGCGGCAGCCTGGGATGGTCCTGGGCCTTCGCCCCCTATCAATGGAAGTTCGACGCCAAGGCCAAGACCCGGGTCGAGGTCATCGCCCTGGAAGGAAGACCCATCCTGGACAAGATGGGCCGATATCCCCTTCTGGGTTTTGAGGTGATGAGACACCTGGCCTCTTCCTTGTCCCAGGGTTTGGAAGCCACCCGTCACCAATTGGTGAAAGCCTACCACCGCAAACCGAAAACTGAATGGGTCTATTGGCCCCAACCGATGTTTTAAAGGGAGGCTGCCATGAAAAAAATAAAAAAAAGATACACCGTCCGGCAACACCGAATGGCGGAACATATCGAGAAAAGTTATGAGAAGAAAGGTTTTTCCAAGGCGAAAGCCTGGTCCGTGGCATGGGCTACGGTCAGGAAATTCCTGGGGGAAGGGCCGGATTCTAAAAGGGTCTGCAAGATTATTTTGTGAAATGATTTTAACGGCTGGGCTTGTATAGGGGCCTCACGAAAAATAAAAGAGCAGAGGCCAGCCCCGCGAAGCAGGCGCCGACCGTGAAGGCGGCAGGGTATCCCCAGGTTTGGCCCACCCAGCCGAACAAGACGCTGGCGGGCAGGGCGAATAATCCCACCACCAAGTTGTAATATCCAAAGGCCGTGCCCCTCAAGGCTTGGGGGGCCAGGTCCGCCACAAAAGCCTTTTCCGATGGCTCGCAAAGGCCGTAAAAAATCCCATAAGCCAGGAAAATCGCGACGACCAAAGCCGTTTGGGCCACTAGAGCGAACGAAAGATAAATGAGGGCGTAGAAAATCCAGCCCGAGAGGATGACGGCCTTTCGCCCGATTCGGTCGGAGAGTTTTCCCCCGTAGAAGGCGGACACCATCCGGACGCCGCTGTGCAATCCCCAAAGGAGCGGAACCAAGGCCAGGGGAATGCCAAGCTGGTGGAGGCGGATGAGCAAGAAGGCGTCCGTTGAATTCCCCAAGGTGAAAATAAGAAGGATCCCCAAAAGCAGCTTGAAACCGGCGCCCAGTTTCCCCCAGTCCCTCATGAAATGGGAGGCTTTGACAATTTTCTTGGGGGCCGATTTTTTTTCCTTGATGGCCAAGAGGGTCAGCCAGGCGATCAGGCTGGGAATTGCCGACAGGAGGATGATATCCCTAAGGCCGATCCCCGTGAAAGAAAGCAGCGCGCTGGCCAGAAGGGGGCCTACCAGGGCTCCCGCATTGTCCATGGCGCTGTGCAGGCCGAAGGAAGCCCCCCGGTTGGAGGAGGTGGTTACATCGGCAATCATGGCGTCCCGGGGCGAGGAGCGGATCCCCTTGCCCACCCGATCCATGAAACGCAGTACAAGAACCGCGGGCCAGCTTTGAGCCAGGCCGATCAAGGGCCGAAGAAAGCTGGAAATGCCGTATCCCCACAGGACAAGCGGTTTGCGCCTTTTGGCCCGGTCGGTCCAAATTCCAGAAAAGACTTTTAAAAGCGAAGCGGTGGTTTCGGCGATTCCCTCGATGATTCCTAAGGCCAGAGGGCCTGCCCCCAATACCTGGGTAAGGAATAAAGGGAGGATCGAGTAGATGCCTTCGCTGGAAATGTCGGTGAAAAGGCTGGCGGCGCCCAGTATCAAAACCGTTTTAGGGATATTTTGAAAGAGTTTCATGGTTTGATTGTAGCGGAGGGAAAAGAAAATAAAATTAAAAAGCCGCAAAAAATTGGATTGGGGCTGGCCCATTGATTTTCAACGGGTGCGGCCGTCCAGTGATGAACTATTTTCCCTGTTGGTAAAGGTAGTTGGCGATGTCCTGGATTTGTTCCGGGGTCAACTGGTCGGAATAGCCGGACATCGCGGCGTCGGGGTTTAACTTGACCGGATCCTTGATATAGGCGGCGATATAGTCCGAATCCCTCACCGAGGCGATGTGGGTCAGGTCCGTGGCGATATCCTCGCCGACCCCGTGGAATTTATGGCAGGTCGCGCAGTTTTCCCCGAAGAGGCCCGGCGCCTTGGCGCTGAAGGTTCCGCCGCCAAGACTGGTCATGTAGGCCACCAGGGCCTCTACCTCGCCATCGAGCAGGTGGAAATTGGGCATCTGGGTGCCGGGAGTCACCTTCTTCGGATTGCGGAAATGGTTGGCCAGCCAATCCCGGTTGCGCCGGACGCCCACTTCATCCAGAACAGGTCCTACCGTTCCCCCGTGGCCGTGCAAGGTATGGCAATACTCGCAGTGAAGCTCCACGAAAAGGCGTTTTCCCTCCATGATCATCGGATCCTTCTCGGCGATGGGATTGGTCAAGGGGGTTCGGGCGCCCTGGATGGTAAAGAAAATGAGGCCCAAAACGGCCATCCAACCGGCCGCCACCAGCCATTTGCGATCCGCCGGATGACGCCTCGGCCCTCTATCGAAAAAAGGAAGGGCGAATAAAGCGGTAACGATGATCAGGGGAAGCAAAACAATGGCGAAGGCTTCCAATTTTCCGGGAAAGTATTTCAACAACTGAAAAACAGAAAGGAAATACCACTCGGGCCGGGGATTATAGGTGGTATCGGTGGGGTTGGCCAGGTCCTCCAATTCGGCCCCCCTCCAAAGGGCGACACCCAGGACGATCAAAAAGACGATGGTGACGGCGACCGTGTCTTTGAAGATGATGTAGGGCCAAAAGGATTTCCCCTGGGCCTTGAGTTCCAGATAACGGGACCGCGTCCGGTCCTTCCAGTTGAGATCCCTCCGGTCGTTCGAGGAAGAATCGCGTTCCGGGGGAGCGGAAATGCCGTGCCAAACCACAAGGAACAGATGGATGGCCATGAAAAGAAGGGTCAAGGCGGGGAACACCAAAACGTGGATGGCGTAAAAGCGCGCCAATGTCACCGCGCCCAAGTCCTGTCCTCCCTTCATAATTTTAGCCAGGGAATCGCCTAAATAGGGAACCTGCTCCACCATATGGGCCCCGACGGTGGTGGCCCAGTAGGCCTTTTGGTCCCAAGGCAAGAGGTAACCGGTGAAGCCGAACCCAATCACGAAGAAGAAAAGAAAAACCCCGGATAGCCAGGTCACTTCCCGGGGATACTTGTAGGCGCCCATGAAAAAAACCCGGAGCAGGTGCAGGAACACCGAAACGACCATGCCGGTGGCGCCCCATTTATGCAATCCTCTCAGGAATCCCCCCATGGGAACTTCTTTCGAGAGATATTTAACGGAGTCGTAAGCGTGATCCGGGGAGGGGGAATAGTGCATGGCCAAGAGGATGCCGGTCACTACCTGCAAGATGAAGAAGAACAAGGTGACGCTGCCCAGGGTGTAACGCCAATCCACTCCCTTGGGAATGTGGCGGTCCAAAATGACTTCTTTAATCTTGCGCCAGCCGGTCCGTTCATCGAGCCAATCGAGGATGGTTTTCATCAAGCCCTCACCTCCGGCAAGATATAGATGACTCCGCCTTCCACCTTCACCGGGAAGCGGTTAAGGGGTTTGGGGGGAGGGCCGGAAACCACCCGGCCATCCTTTGAGAATATCCCGCCGTGACAGGGACAAAGAAAGGCTTGCTTGGAAGAGTCCCAACGGTAGGGGCATCCCAAATGGGTGCAGTGGGGGTCATAAGCCACCCATTCCCCCTTTTGCTGGACCACCCAAACGGAGCTGGGGCTTTCAATGACTTCCCAACCGTCCATCTTGCGCTTGACGTAATCCAGTTTGACAGGATCGCCCGACTTGAGGTTTTCCACCGGACCCACTTCCACCCAATCCTCCTTTTTGGTCTTCCAGGCGGGAGATAGAAAATAATAAATTCCAGAACCGCCCAGAATGAGGCTGATCAGCCCGCCCATGGCGGTAATCAGGCCGATGAGGAAGGACCGTCGCTGTGGATTTTCAGGGTCTTGGCTTTTTGGGGGTGTGTTCATGGAAAATCCTTTCCGGAGTTTTTCTGATCATAAAGGGCTAAGACATTGATCAATATGATATAGATCATATCCCGAAAGAATTGAGGAATTTCAACGAATGTTCCGAAAATGAAAAGGGCCGGATTGGGCCGGCCCTTTCAAAAAGCTAAAAGGAGAGAGATGAATATTTCAGCTATTTTTTACTTCCGCCGTTTGTTTGCAGGGACTCCAGATATTTGACCGTTTCTTGAATCTGTTCATCTGTAAATTTTCCCTTGAATTTCGGCATTTTCTTCTTTCCCTCGGTCACGGTTTTGATCTTGTCCGCGGTGGTAAGTTTCACGGCGTCTTCCCTGGTCAAATCGATCGCAGACGGTTCCACTTTCAAGACCTTTGCCATCTTGACCACTCCCTTGGCGTCCTTGCCGTGGCATTGGGCGCACTTGCCTTCAAAGAGTTTCTGGCCGGGGGACAGGATATCCCCGGAGGCAACGGTGAAGGCCGCGATGAAGCAAAAAAACGAGAAAAAAATCCCAATAAAACCGATCAATTCCCTGGTGTGTCGTTTCATATCATCCTCCGAAATTTTATTCGTGAATGGGGCCGCCCTTGTAGGCGGCCTCATTCCCGTATGACGCTTAAAAGAACACGAATAGCGAATCGGCTAGGGCGAAGGAGTCATTAAAACCGACGACCCCCTGGTCCGCCCTGGTCAGGGTGAGGGTCGGATTCATGTAAACCTGTTCCGCAAAGGGAGTAAGGGCTCCGAGGGTGAATTTCTGGGTATCCGTGTACAGAGTGTAGATATCCGTCGAGGTGTAATCGTATCGGAACACCAAGGGTGTCAGGTCATCGATGGTGTAATCCAATTCACCGAAGAATCCTCCCGAGGTCGGTCCGACAGGCCCGGTCGTCGGGAACACGCCCAAGTTGGTTCGGCCCATCTCGCCACCTACCTTCACATCCAGCATCTTGATGATGGGGGAACTCACGAAAAGGGCCGTATTGAAGTATTCCTGGCCGGACACGTCACCGGTGCCGCCCGACGAGGCGGTTGCGCCCACCGAGGCGTTATACCCGTTATAAAAGGTGGCGTTTACCGCCAACCCATCGTCGCCGATGAATTGGTTGACGAAGAGCTGGAGGTCCTTGGCGTTGTTGCTGTCCGAGGCCGGGGCCTGGATGCCGGAGGAGGTAACCGCTTTTCCCTTACTGTCCAGGAGGCCGGTCAACTGGGGATTTTGGATCCCGTTGTAAAAGCCCAGGGTGACCCGGGTATCCTGATGGGTGTATCCCAGTTCCAGGCCGGTCCCGGTGGGCTTCACCGCCGAGGCGATGGTCGCGTTGCCGATTGGGCCCCGGTCCGATCCGCCAAATCCGTCCGCGCCGAATTTTCCGACCCTTACCGTGAAGAATTCATTTTCGGTTCCCGTGACAAACCCCATTTTAATGTCCGCATAGCTGGGAGCCGATCCCGGGAAAACACCCGTTCCGTTGCCCAAGCCGACTTCACTGTATCCGAAGAAATTCTTGCTGATCGCTCCTCCCAGATAAAGGCTGGCTCCACCCAGAGTGAAACTGCCGTTGTCGGGGGTGGCCGCCTTATTGGCTTGGACGGTGGTTTTGACGCTGCCGCCGGCTGAGAAACGGGCCGCGATGTAGTTGGTGAAGTCGAACTTGCCGCCGTTCATGTCCTTCCCGATATCGCCGGGAATCCGGTAACCCGCCGCGCGGAAATTATAGCCGAACTTATTCAGCTGGCCATAAGCCGGGTAATGGCACATCGTGCAGTTGTAGCTGTACATCCTCGCGAACATGGGGACGGCCCAAACCGACGGGGCGAATCCCAGAAACAAAACCACTGCCGTCAGGACGGCCAGTTTTTGTTTTCTCATTATTTTCCACTCCTTTTAATAATGAACTTTACTTCACTCCTGGGGGACATCATGCCGAAAGTTGACAATCCTCTGTATGATGGAAGTCATATTGAAATATTTTTAGGATGGCGGGTACGGCGAGCGAAGAATTTAAGGAAAGGGACGACAATAATCCCAATTATCTTAACGAAACGGCATCGGGGGTTGTCTGGGGCGCCTGAGTCATTGTCAATGAGGAGGGGTGAAGGATATTCGCCCGAGCCTGCCGCAAAAGAATTTGCTGGCGGACGGATTTTAAAAGATCCTTGGCGCCTCCGCCCATGGCGTCGTCTGCCAAGAAGGCAGGAGCGGAAAAATTCAGTTCCGCCTCCAGCTGGTAGGTGATTTTCAGTTCCTTGCCCCCGGCTTGGGGGTCGATTTGCCAGGAACCATTGTAGGTTTTAAAGTCCTTATGGGCCATGTCCTTGAAGTCGATAGTCCTGTTCGGGGTTTCTATTATATGAAGGAAGAGCCGGATCTTTTGGGTGAAGAAAAGGAAACCGCCTTCGGCCACTTGATGAACAAGCACGTCATTTCCCTCGCGGATTTGGATATGGCTGATTTTCATATTCCCCACAAACTCAGGGATATGGTCGTAGTCGGAAAGGACGTCCCAGGCGACCTGCGGGTCCGCCTCCACAAGGAAGGAGCCCGCCACATTGACATGGCCGTCCTTCTCATGAAAGTCGAGGGAAACATCGTCGGCGGCGAAACCGGCCCCGCAGGAGAGCGCGGCGCCGGCGGTCACCATCGCGGCCCTGAGAATCAGCCGGCGAAAGGTTCTGGAACCAAAAGGGGTGAGCATGATTTTTCTCTCCTTACTATCCTTGAGGGAGGGTCCCGGTGGGGGCCCTCCCTCAAGGGCCCTATCCTAAGATAGGGCAACCTGAGTTGTTATTCCTTCAAGTCTTATTAGAAAGCCA
>CAZHFP010000063.1:0-13898 GCA_964531065.1 uncultured bacterium | reverse complement strand
ACCGCCGCCGCGATGGCGTCCAGTTCCATCATGTGCCCCGCGTCGCTCGTCGCCGCCCCGACCCGGGCGGTGAGAACGATCCCCGCCATCCCCGCCATGGCGCCCATCAGCGTGAAAACCAGGACGATATGACGCTCAATATTAATGCCGGAATAAAAAGCCGCCTCCCGGTTGCCGCCAATAGCGTAAAGATGGCGTCCAAAGGGCGTCTCCCTGGCGACCACCGAAAATACCGCCGCGAAAAATATCATGAGAACCACCGGCACCGGCACACCTTCGTAGGAATTCATGGTGAAAATAAAAACCGATGACAGGGCCAACAGCCCCACCCATTTCCACCGGGCCGCGGACTTTGCTTTCACCGCTTTATATAAAAAAAAGATTCCCAACAGTCCCAAAGCGCTCCAGCCAAAAACAGCCGGTAGATAAGCCTGGCCCACGTAAAGGAAGTCAGGCGTGGGGCTGATAGCGACTCCCCCGGTGGCTCCCAAGAGAGCACCCTGAAAAATAAGCATCCCCCCTAGGGTCACGATGAAGGGCGGAATGTTGAACCAGGTCACCAAATGTCCCTGGATATGCCCTAATAAGGCGCCGAGACAAAGCGTCGCCAAAAAAGAGGCCCAAAGCGGCCAGCCGTGGGTGACAAACAACATAGCCGAAACGGCTCCCAAAAAACCTGTCATGGCCCCCACGGATAGATCGATCTGCCCCGCGACAATCACCAGCACCATGCAAATGGCCAGGAGCGACGTCACGGACATTTGGCGCATGAGCAGCGAAAGATTCCGGGGACTTAAAAAAGTTCCCCCAGTCGTGAAGGAGAAAATGATCCAAATAGAAAGCAGGGCCCCCACCATGGTTAAGGCGCGCCAGGGGATGTTCAACTTTCGCGTGCCATCTTTCATATCTTCTCCAATGAACCGAATTTTCCGCATTCACTTTAGCCGAAATTAGGAATTCGGAATGTGGAATTTTGAATTTTTTAATTCCTAACTACTAATTCCTAATTTATTACCGGTCGATATTTAATTCACAAATGTCGCCCTGGATTTGGTGGAGCGCGATCCAGTTTTCCACATATTCCCTATACCGGGGACTGCGCACCTTATACAAACCCCATTGCGGAGGGCTTTGACCGCTGTATCCATTGAGAGTCGGGATGCCCCTGGCGGCGGAAATCAGCATGGCGTCAATCTGAATGTCGGTAGCTGAGTAGGGCAAGGCCGGGTTTAAGGTAGCAAAAAAAGCAGAACATGGGGCGGGGAGTTTTTCGCTTAAATATCCCAACCGGGACAGCTCCCATTGCTTGCTAAAAGCAGGAAAGGGCGGCAGGTCAACCTGTTCCCAAACGATAACCCCCGTCAGCGCCAGGGATAATCCCATAGCCAGAAGCCGATTTTTTTTTCCACCCCTTACTCCCCAAACCCTGTCCAAAAATAAAGCCAGGGTTATGGACATGGGCAGGGCCAAGAAAAGGGCTATTCGCGACACCGCCCGGATACTTCCCCCGCCCGGGACCAGCTCATAGACCAGGCGCCAGGGAGAAAAATCCGGCGTGTATTGAAAAGCCAATAGCATCAAGATCGAAGTGGTTAAAACCGTCAGCGCCGCCCAAGGTGCCGGCAGCTTGGCGGTTCCCTTGCGGACACTAACCACCGCGTTAAAGGTCGAAGCGGCCCAAAAAAGGATAAAGACCAAACCAAAACCCATCCGCACTTCTCCTTCAATGGGAAAAGCCTGAACGGAAGAACTGCTGTCCCAAATCCATCCCCACCAACCGTGCCGGGGGCCCATCCACAAATAAGCCCAAAAACTCGGGATCATCATTTTGACTTCATCGTAGCTTTTTCCCCCAAGTTCCCGGACAACCGGCAGATAAATCATCAAAAAGGGAATGAACCCCGCTAAAAAAACCAGCCCCGCCCCCAAGGGGGGCCAAAAACGGTTCCGTAATAGATCGATCAAGAAGGATCGGCTTGTGGATAAACAAAGGGCGAGCGCGAGAAACAAGGCGAACCAAAGAAGAAAAAACCAGGAAGCGTAGAAAGAGGACAGAAGCTGGATATTGAGGAAGACCGTTGCCAAGGACAAGAGCCCCCAAGCCTTCCAAGGGCTCAGCCCCTTGCCCCTTTTCGCCCATTCCACCAGGCACCAGAAGATGAGCGGGAGCCAAAAAAGGCACTGCAATTGAACATGGCCGATCTGATTGAATTTCGGCGCGTTAAAAGCGAAGAAAAAAGCTCCCAGACCTGAGGCCGCCGCGCCCAGACCTAATCCCTTTCGGAGGAGAAGAAAACAACATAGATAGTTCAGACTGTCCGCGGCGAAAACACAGGCTTGAAGGGCGCTAAAAATATCCCAACCCATCTGCCGCAGCCCATCGTAAAGCACCGCGTAGGTTAGAAATAAGTCCGCGTAACCCAGGGTGCCGGACGCGGGATAATAAAAACCCGGGCTATCCAACTTTCCCGCTCCGTGAAGGGATTGGTGAAAATATTCCAACAGAGCCGTGACCAGCCGCGAGTCTCCCCGGCCGCCGGGAACTAAATCAAAATGGGAATAAAACTCCGAATTATGAAACTGCCACATTCCTAAAAAACCGAGAAAGAGGACTAATGCCCAGGCGACCCAAGTCAGGGGCAAGGGACTAGGTTCAAGGTTCAAACCTGGCTTGGACCTTTCCGACCGGGGACTGGTTTTTTTTATTTTTCTATTTTTCATGATCCCATTTTTACTACGTAATTACTAAATAACCTAACCCTCGCCTCCTACGAAATTCTTACCAAGAACCTTGTCCCTGGCGCCTAGTTCTTGACTTTTAGCGCCGCGGCGGCCAAAACCTTTTCCGGGGTGGCTTGGCTGAAATCAAGGGAAGCGGTTTGGCAGCCCTGATTGAGAACCAACACCTGGTGGCTGAGCCCTAATAATTCCGGCAGGTCCGAAGATACCAGGACGATTCCCATTCCCCGGACGGCCAATTGTCCCATTAGCTGGTAAATCTCCGCCTTGGCCCCAACGTCAATGCCCCGGGTGGGCTCGTCCAGAAGTAAAATTTTTGGATTTGTCATCAGCCATTTTCCCAGTACAACTTTCTGTTGGTTTCCCCCGGAAAGTTTGTTGACCCACACCGACAGGCTGGACGCCTTGATGTTCATGGCCTTGACTTGAGCGCCGCATTCTCTTTCAAAGGACTCGTGATCCAAAAAACCGCGCTTCACCAGCCGACGCATGGAAGCTAAGACTAGATTTTCCTCAACGGAGCCTTCCAGAACCAGTCCATAGCGCTTGCGGTCCTCACTGACCAGGGCCAACCCGGCTTCGATAGCCTGTCGCGGGGAGTTAAACAGAGCGCGGGATTTTCCTTGAACTTCCAACGAACCTTCCGTTTTTCCTCTCGCGCCACCAAATAGAGAGCTTAAAAGCGCCGTCCGGCCCGCGCCCATGAGCCCCGCGATGCCCAGTACTTCTCCCGCCCGCACCTCGAAAGAAACATTCCGGACCACGTAACGCCCGGGATTGGCGGGGTCTTCAACGCTAAAGTTCTTCACGGATAAAAGGGATTCACCGGCTTTCGCGGCCGGCCGGGGATAAAGATTTTTGACTTCCCTTCCCACCATGTGGGAAATGATTTTTTCCTGAGATAATTTCGACATCGCCTCGGTCACAACGGACTTGCCATCCCTCAGGACCGTCACCCGGTCGGCGATTTGGCCGACCTCTTCCAATCGGTGGCTGATATAGACGGAAGAAACTCCTTGGGCTTTCAATTGGCGAAGGAATTCCAAAAGTTTTTTGGCGTCGGCCTCGGTGAGCGCGGCCGTAGGTTCGTCCAAAACGAGAATTTCAGCCTTTTTAGAAAGGGCCTTGGCGATCTCAATCATCTGCTGTTGGCCGATGCCCAGTTCCTTAACCGGCCTGTCGGGATCTACCTGGAGGCCTACCAATTCCATCGCCCTTTGGGCTTCCTGTTTCACAACAGCCCATTGGATGAAGCCGTTTCGGATCGGTTCCCGGCCCAACATCAAGTTTTCCGCGACAGACAATTCGGGAACCAACGCTAGTTCCTGAGCGATGAGCGCGATACCCCGTTCCTCCGAAGCCTTTAGGTTCTTGAATTGAACCTCCTCGCCGTCCAAAAGGACTTCGCCGCCGTAACTTCCGTGAGGGTAATAGCCGCAGAGGATTTTGATGAGGGTGCTTTTACCGGCGCCATTTTCCCCGCAAAGGGCGTGGATCTCGCCCTTTTCAAGCGTGAAGGAAACGCCGTCCAGGGCCCGGACACCGGGAAAGTCTTTGGTGATGTTCCGCAATTCCAAAAGCGCCATAGCCAACCGTTTCCTTAGACGTAGGGTTGGCTGGCAGCTGTCAGCCGACAGCTGTCAGCTATTTTTTGTAAACGTCTTCTTTTTTCTGATAGCCATCGGCGATGACGGTGGCGTCCAAATTATCCTTGTCCACCTGGACCGGCGCTAATAGAACGCTGGGCACATCCTTCTTGCCGTTGTTGATGGGAGAGGTTTTATCCGTGATCGCCTGCTTCTGAGCCAGGGCCACGGCGAGCTCCGCCGCCTTCGCCGCCAATTGCTTGATGGGTTTATAAACGGTCATGCTTTGGGTGCCGGCCACGATCCTTTGACAGCCCGCTAAGTCCGCGTCCTGTCCGGACACAAAAACCTTCCCGGCCAATTTTTGCTCCGCCAGGGCTTGGATGGCTCCGCCGGCCGTACCGTCATTGGAAGCCACCACCGCGTCCACTTGATTGTTATTTTTAGTCAGGGCGTTTTCCATAATCTTCAAGGCTTCCACCGGAAGCCAATCGGTCGCCCATTGATCCGCGACAACCTTAATGTCGCCCTTATCGATGAGGGGCTTGAGGATATTCATTTGGCCCTGGCGAAAAAGCTTCGCGTTGTTGTCAGTGGGAGCTCCGCCAATGAGCACATAATTCCCTTTCGGAACTTTTTTAGAAATATAGTCGCCCTGAAGTTCCCCCACCTTCACGTTGTCGAAGGATACATACAGGTCCAGATCGCAATCGGTAATGAGGCGGTCATAGGCGATGACCGGAACGCCCGATTTATGGGCCGAGTCCACGATGGTAGCAGCGCTTTTGCCGTTGTGGGGAACCACCACCAGAACGTTCACCCCCTGGGTCAATAGGTTTTCCGCCTGGGAATTCTGCATGGCGTCATCGCCGTTAGCCGCTTGGACCAGGACTTCCGCGCCCAGTTCCTTGGCACGGGCCACGAATAAATCGCGGTCATGCTGCCATCGTTCTTCCTTCAACGTGTCCAGAGAAAGGCCTATCTTGATCCCGCCGGTTCCGCCGTGCTTGCCGCAGCCCGCGAGAGCCAGGAGAGAAAAACCCAAAACCATTAAAGACTTAAAACGCATGGAATCCTCCAAGGAAAATTAAAGTGAGGGTTTGATTATAAGGCAGCCCTCCAGAACGGAGGAAATGTTTTGGGGTGAAAAGACCAGGTGAAATGGCCCCAAAATAAAAAGGGCGGGCCCCGAAGGAACCCGCCCTCTAACTACCTACTTTAAAGCGTAACTTACGTTCCCATTTCCCAAGACGAAAGATAATGTTCCTGTTCCTTGGTGAGGGTATCGATCGTCACGCCGATGGCCTTCAGCTTCAGGCGGGCGATCTCGTTGTCAATATCCTCCGGCACCGAGTAGACCTTCTTGCGCAGGCTGCGGTGGTTCTTGGTCACATACTCGGCGGCCAGAGCCTGGTTCGCGAAGCTCATGTCCATGACCGAGGCCGGATGGCCCTCGGCCGCGGCCAGGTTGATCAAACGGCCTTCGCCGAGAACAAACACCTTCTTGCCCGTCTTCAAGGTGTATTCCTGAACGAAATCACGGATATTGCGGACTTTCTTGGAAATTTTCTTGAGGCCTTCCAGGTCCAGCTCTACGTTGAAGTGGCCGGAGTTGGCCACGATAGCGCCATCTTTCATTTTGGCGAAATGCTCCTTGCGGATGACATGGATATCGCCGGTGAGGGTCACGAAAATATCGCCCAAGGGAGCGGCTTTCGCGATCGTCATCACTTCATAACCGTCCATGACCGCTTCCAAAGCCTTCATCGGGTCCACTTCCGTCACGATGACCCGGCCGCCCAAGCCGCGCGCGCGGCTGGCGACGCCGCGTCCGCACCAGCCGTAGCCGGGAACTACCACCACCGCGCCGGAAATAAGAGCGTTGGTCGCGCGGATGATGCCGTCCATCGTGGACTGGCCCGTGCCGTAGCGGTTGTCAAAGAAATGCTTGGTCTTGGCGTCATTGACCGCCACAACTGGGAATTTAAGCACGCCGTCTTTTTCCATGGCGCGCAGGCGGATGACGCCGGTGGTCGTTTCCTCAGTAGAACCAATGATCTCCGAAGCCTGGGCCGCACGAGCCGAGTGGAGTTCGCTTACCAGGTCAGCGCCGTCGTCCATGGTGATATTGGGATGGGCGTCCAGAGCCGAGTATAAATGTTGGTAGTAGGTCTTGCGGTCCTCGCCTTTGATCGCGAAGGTCGGGATTCCATAAACTTTCACCAAAGCCGCCGCCACATCGTCCTGAGTGGACAAAGGATTAGACGCGCAGGTAAAAACATCCGCTCCGCCGGCCTTGAGCGTGATCAGCAGGTTGGCCGTCTCGGTGGTGACATGGAGGCAGGCCGCCATGCGGATCCCTTTCAGAGGCTTTTCTTTCTGAAACCGATGCTTAATGAGGCGCAGTACGGGCATGGTTCGTTCCGCCCATTCAATGCGGTCCTTGCCCTTGGCGGACAACTTCAAATCCTTAACGTGGTATTTCATTTATTTCTCCTAATAGATTTATCTTTTCTGCGGCTCCGCGTCTCTGCGGTGAAAATATTCATTCTTTATGGTTAATGATGTTTACTTAAGTCCAGCGGCTTTGCGAAGGGCCGCGGCCTTATCGGTTTTCTCCCAGGTGAAATCCTTGTCGTGGCGCCCAAAATGCCCATAGGCGGCCGTCTTCTGGTAAATAGGACGGCGCAAGTTGAGAGATTTCATGATGCCCCGCGGGGTCAAGTCAAATACCTTGCGGACCAGCTGGGTGATCTGCTCTTCCGGCAAACGGCCCGTTCCGAAAGTATCGACCAGGACGCTGGTGGGCTGGGCCACGCCGATGGCGTAGGAAACCTGGACTTCGCATTTGTCGGCCAAGCCTGCCGCGACAATATTTTTCGCCACCCAGCGGGCCGCGTAAGCCGCCGAACGGTCAACCTTGGAGGGATCCTTCCCCGAGAAAGCGCCGCCGCCGTGACGGCTGTAACCGCCGTAGGTATCCACAATAATTTTGCGGCCGGTTAACCCCGTATCGCCCAAGGGTCCGCCGATCTCAAAACGGCCGGTGGGGTTGACGAAAATTTTAGTTTTAGAATCGATCATGTGGGACGGAATGACCGGCTTGATGACATGCCGGATCACTTCCTGGCGCAGCTTGCTTTGGTTCACCGGGGCGTGCTGGGTCGAAACCACCACCGCGTCCACGCGGGTGGGCTTGCCGCCGACATATTCCACCGAAACCTGGCTCTTGCCGTCCGGCCGGAGATAGTTGAGTTTCTTGGACTTGCGCACTTGCGCCAGCTTTTCCACCAGGCGGTGGGCCAGCATGATAGGCAAGGGCATCAGTTCCGGCGTTTCGCGGCAGGCAAACCCGAACATCATTCCCTGGTCGCCGGCGCCGCCCGTGTCCACGCCCATGGCAATGTCCGGCGATTGGCGGTTGATGGCGACAGAAACACCCGCCGTATCCGCGTCGAGTCCCGCTTTGGCGTCCGTATAACCGATTTTGCGGATGGCGCCGCGGATAACTTCGGGCCAATTGACATTGGCTTTGGTCGTGATCTCCCCGGCGACGACCACCCAGTTACAGGTCAAGAGGGTTTCGCAAGCGACCCGGCTGAAGGGATCCTGAGCCAGACAGGCATCCAAGATGCTGTCGGACACTGCGTCCGCCACTTTATCGGGATGGCCTTCGGTCACCGATTCCGACGTAAAGAAAAACCTCTCCTTGCCCAACGGGGAAAGCGCGCTCTTCATTCCAAATCTCCTTAAAGGAAAATAAAAACTAAACACAAAAATCAATGAAACATTGGCGTGGGAAGGGTGTACAGCTTTGTAAAAATATCCAGCAAGTTAACCCTGAATAGCAAAGCCCTCGTTCCACCGGCGGAACAAGGGCTGCTTTGAAAACCATCCGCTTGAATTCTTAATTTTAAATGGCTTGCATTTTTCACGGGGTGAAAAACTTCATCACTTAAAACTCAAAACTTCAAACTCAAAACTTTTACTTCAATCCCGTGGTCGCGATGCCCTGGATAAAGTACCGCTGACCCAGAAGGAACATGACCACCAAAGGAATCACGATCAAAAGAGACGCGGCCATGAGCAAATGGTAATCCTGGCCGTAGAGGGAAACAAAGTTGGTCAGCCCCAGTGCCAGGGTCTTTTTGCTGTTGGTATCCAGGTAAATCAGAGGGTTCAAAAAGTCGTTCCAGTTCCAAACAAAGGAGAAAACCGCCACCGTAGTCAAGGCGGGTTTGCAAAGGGGAAGCAGGATGCGCCAATAGACTCCAAAGTTGGTGCAGCCGTCGATTTTGGCGGCCTCGTCCATCTCATAAGGGATGCTCATGAAAAACTGGCGCATGAGAAAAATATTGTAGGCGCCGCCACCCAGGAAGGCGGGAATGATCAGCGGAAAATAAGTGTCATACCAGCCGATGGATTTAAAAAGAATGAAGGTCGGGATCATGGTGACCTGGGCGGGGATCATCATGGTTGCCAAGCAGAGGATAAAAAGCGGTCCCCGGCCGGGAAACCTAAGCCTCGCGAAGGCGAAGGCTACCAGTGAGGAGGAGGAGGTCACCCCGACACAGCTTAAGACCGCGATAATAAGCGTGTTGATCGTGTAGGTGGTGAAATTTATCCCCTGGAAGTTGATGCCTAAAAAACTCCATGAATCGGAGGCGTACATTCCGGAAATATTCCAGGCTTTGGGATAATTCTCAAAATGCAGGGGAGCCGGGATCCAAATGGGCGGAATCGCGAAAACTTCCGTGGGAGTTTTAAAGGAAGTGGAAAGCATCCAAATAACCGGCAGGATCATCGTCACGGCGCCCAGGGATAAAACCACCGCGGTAAATAGCTTGGTGTATTTCTCAATCCGGCGCTTGCTGGCCCAGAAACCGTCGGCGGACCCCAGCGTGTTGTTGTCGGTCATGTCGGCCATTATTTCCTCAATTCGCCTTCGTAATATACCCACTTGGAGAACCGAAACTGAACCACCGTCGCCATCATGATCACCACGAACAGTATCCAGGACAAGGCCGAAGCGTAGCCCATCTGGTAATACTTGAACGCCTTTTGGTAGATGTAAAGCACCATGACCAGGGTGGAGTCGGCGGGTCCGCCGAGTCCGTCGGTCATGACGTAAACCTGGTTAAATATCTGGAAAGAATTGACGATAGTGATGATCAATTGAAAAAAGATAACCGGAGAGAGCCCCGGCAGGGTCACCGTCCAAAATTGCTGCCAGCGGTTGGCCCCGTCGATTTCGGCAGCCTCATAGAGGGCCGTGGGAATCCCCTGCAGGCCGGCCAGATAGATGATCATGCCGCCGCCCACTCCCCAAAAACTCATAATGACCAGGGCCGGCTTGCTCCAAGCTTCGCTGGCCAGCCATTTGGGGCATTCGGCCATGGGAATTCCGGTGCAAACGGAGATCATATAATTCATCAACCCCGAATCGGCGTTGAAAATCCATTTCCACAATACCGCGATCGCCACGCCCGTTCCCAAAACCGAAGGCAGGTAATAGATCGTGCGGAAGATGGCGATACCCTTGACCTTTTGGTTCATCAGCATGGCCACCACGATGGACAAGACCATCCCGATGGGGACAGACAAAAAGGTGAAGTAGGCCGTGTTATAGAGGGCCTTCCAGAACCTGGGATCGTTGAAAAACATTTCCTTGTAGTTATCAAGACCGACAAACTGAATGGGCGTGAGGATGTCCCATTTACAAAAAGAAAGGCCGAAGGCGGCCAAAACCGGGCCGCCGGTCATGAATATCATCGCCAAAAGGAAAGGGGCGATGAACACGTAGGCGCTGATAGCTTCCTTGCGTTCGGCTGATGTCATTAAGCGTTCTCCCGACAAACCTCTTGAGGTTTGCCGCCCCAAATATCCCGGAGGGATCGAGGGGTTTCCTTGAATGTTTTAAAACGCGTTACTTCGTCTGAGGCGGATTCTTTTCCAACTGAGGCCTTAATTTTTCCATCGCTTCCGCCGCGGTCTCGGTCCCGCTCCAGACCTTGTCCAACTCCGGCCCAATGATACTGTCGTGGACTTCCGTCCAGTTTTTGCACATGGGGTTGTACTTGACGTACTTCATGGCCTCGAACAGCATTTTTTTATTTTGCGGATCTTTTCCATCGAGGAAGAGAGGCGAGTTGGCCGCGCTCATGATGGCGGGCTGGGCCAAACCAGTGGCGGCCAGCATCTTGGCGCCAGCTTCGCCGGAAATGAACTTCACTAATTCCCAAGCTTCTTTCTTCATCTTGGAGGATTTCAGGATTCCGTAACCCGAGCCGCCGGTGGAAAAGGCGCGGTAGCCGTGGGGTCCCTTCGGGAACATGGCGATGTCCCATTTGAAGTTGGTGATGGGGCGGAACTTAGGCGTGGGCCAAAGTCCGGACAGGTACATGGCAACGGTTCCATTCACGAACATGTCACCCGTTCCCATGCCGCCCATGGCCGCCAGGCCGGACGGAGGCAGCATCATTTTATATTTGTTCATTAAATCAGCGCGGTACTGAATTCCCTTTTGGGTGTCCGGGTCGATGGCGAAAGTCCATTTGGTGGGGTGCTTCACATTGTCGGCGAAGCTTCCGCCGGCGTCATAAACCCAAGCGTCCCAGATGGGCCACTCGTCCACGAAACCCCAGCGGGTAACTTTTCCGGTCGCGTCCCGCTTCATGACTTTTTTGCCGGCAGCCATGAAATCATCCCAAGTCCAATCGTCCGTGGGATAGGGCGTGCCCGTTTCATCGAAGGCGCTCTTGTTGTAAAAAACAACTCCGATGGGAGCCGTGTCCCGGGGAATAACGTAGGTCTGGTTGTCCACGGTGAAGCGGTCGACGACTTGCGGATAATAAGCGCTCAAATCCAAATGATCGGCTTGGATATAGGGGTTGAGGGGCTCCAAGGCTCCGCGCAGGTAAAGATCGACGAAGTTGTTCACCTCAACAAAGATCACATCCGGCGCCAACCCGCCGGCCATCTGGGTTAAAAGCTTCGTGACATATTCGCTGAAGGGTATGCGGTCCAGCTCGACTTGGATTTCAGGATGGATTTGTTCGAACTGCTTCAGGAGGTCAGCAAGGATCTGGTTTTCTTCGGGAGTTCCCCAGGAAGAAATCCGGATTTTGGTTCCGCTGCTTTTGGAGCATCCGGAAAGATTCAAAACCGATATGAACGCGAGGCAAACGAGGACAGCCAAAGCCAACCGAAACTTTTTCATAAAACCTCCCTAAGGGATGGGTCTTCTTCATTGTTGGATAAAACAGATTGGCCGGCCCAGCCGCGATTTGAAACTAATTTCAAAAGAGCAACCGGGGGTCATTTTCTTAGTGTGACGTTCAAACTGAAAAAATGGCCGAAAACGCTGTTTAGTATGTCATAGGCCCTATAGGCCGTCAACGTGAAAAACCCGCCAAGACAAGGCTGAAAGGGCTTTCAAAAGCGCCGCCCGGCTTATCCACAGGCTGCCCCTTTCACTGAACCCCAACCACCGTCCGGCCAAGTGAAAATCCACACCTCTCGATTTATTTTCACGGTCCCCTTAAAAGCATGGGGTAAAATCAGCCACGATTTTCGAGGCTAAAGTCGTTTGAACCACAGTGTTCACCAGATGGTTTTGTAAGGGCAAGGCACGCCTTGCCCTTATCAAGCAACGGAAACAAAAGGGCGAGGCGTACCTCGCCCCTACAACGGCGAACCAACAAAATGAAATTGCAGAGGAAGCAGGATTTTAATCCAAGGGGGATTTATGAAATTTCAAAAACGTTTTGCTTTGCTGGCTCTATTGGGGCTGTTGCCGTCCCTTTCGCTTTCCGCAGCGGCTCCGGTTGCCAAGCCGAAAGCCGCCGTTCCCGCCCGGGCGCCCTCTTCTCCCCTTGATGCCAAGGTCAACGCGCTCTTGAAAAAAATGACTCTCGAGGAAAAAATTGGCCAGATGTGCCAATTCCACCCTTGGAAAGGTCAGGAGGATAAATTTAAAACCGAAACCAAGGAAGGAAAGATCGGTTCCTTCCTCAATGTCTTCGGCGCGAAAGAAACGAACGCTTATCAAAAGGCCGCGATGGATTCCCGGCTTCATATCCCCCTGCTCTTCGGCCTTGACGTCATTCACGGGTACAAAACTATTTTCCCGATTCCCCTCGCTGAGGATTGCGCTTGGAATCCGGCCTTACTGGAAAAATCCGCCGCTGTCGCGGCTCAAGAAGCTTCCGCGGCCGGCGTCCGCTGGACTTTCGCTCCCATGGTGGACGTTTCCCGCGAACCCCGCTGGGGACGCATCGCCGAGGGTTCGGGCGAAGATCCGGTCCTGGGTTCCATTCTCCAGCCGGCTCGGGTCCGGGGATTTCAAGGAAAAAGCTTGAGTGATACCGGTTCCATCGCGGCCTGCGCCAAGCACTATGTGGGTTACGGAGCGGTCGAAGCGGGACGGGAATACAACACCACTGACATGTCGGAGATGACCCTGCGTTCGATCCACCTGCCGCCTTTCCAAGCCTGCGTGGAAGCGGGCGTCCGAACCTTGATGAGCGCCTTCAACGACTTGAACGGCGTTCCCACTTCGGGCAACAAGCACACTCTCCGGGATATTTTAAAGGGCGAGTGGGCATTTAAAGGTTTCGTGGTCAGCGACTGGGCCTCGTTGGAGCAGATGGTGGAGCACGGCTACGCCGTGGATAAAAAAGACGCAGCCCAAAAGGGCGTGGCCGCGGGCGTCGACATGGACATGGTCTCCAATGTTTACGGCGATTACATCGCCGAGCTTATCCAAGAGAAAAAACTTTCCATGGCCCTCGTCGACGACGCCGTGAGGCGCATTCTCAAAGTAAAATTCGAATTGGGACTTTTCGATAATCCCTACCGGGATGAAGCCCAAGAGGCCGCTTCCACCTTGACGCCGGAAAATTTGGCCGCCGCCCGGGAAGAAGCCCGCCAGTCCATCGTGCTGTTAAAAAATGATAAAAGCCTTCTTCCCCTGTCGAAGGATTTGAAAACGATCGCCGTCATCGGAAGCCTCGCCGATTCCAAAAGGGATCCTTTGGGTTCCTGGGATTGCCGGGGCGATGACGCCATTGATAAAGTCGTAACCGTCCTGGACGGCATTAAGGAAAAAGTTTCCGCGGGCGCCAAGGTGCTTTACGCTCCGGGCGTCGGGACTTCGGCCGACGCTCCGGAAACGGCCTTGAGCGACGCGGTGAAAACCGCCAAGCAGGCGCAGATCGTCATCGTGGTGGCGGGCGAAACCCAGGACATGAGCGGCGAGGCTTCCAGCCGCACGTCGCTGGACCTGCCGGGCCGGCAGGAAGAAATGATAAAAGAAATCCAAGCCTCCGGCGTGCCGGTGGTGTTGGTCCTCATGAATGGACGTCCCTTGACCATTCCCTGGGAAGCCGAGCATTTGTCCGCCATTGTGGAAAGCTGGTACCTAGGAACTCAACACGGTGCCGCCCTGGCGGATGTTCTCTTTGGGGATTTCAACCCTTCCGGCAAATTGGTGGTGACCTTCCCCCGCAACTTGGGACAGGTGCCCATTTATTATTCCCACATGAACACCGGACGCCCCTATGTAAAGGAAGG
>CAZHFP010000062.1:0-14237 GCA_964531065.1 uncultured bacterium | reverse complement strand
ACCAGACAGTTTCCTAATATGGCGATGGAATAGGCCCCCAAGAGCGGAGTTCCCTCGGTTACGTCCCACTGGTTCAACGGAACTCCCGAGGAACTGAAGACTTGCACGAGGCCCGTATCCCAGTCCGCCACGTAAACTCGGTTGGCGGCATCCAAGGCTACCCCGACAGGATAAGTGAAATTTCCGTAACCGCCGTTACCCGACTGGCCCCACGCGCCAAGGGGCGCCCCGGCGCCGCTGAATAATTCCAGTTGCCCGGTATTTTGGTCCGCGACATAGACTACGGTGCCGGACGAATTAACAGCGATACCAACCGGGGCCTCGAATAGGTCCGTATTGCCCGAACTTCCAGCGGAAGTATCCCAATTGTTGATATTTACGCCCGCGCTGTTAAAAACCTCAACCCGATATTGGGGTTGATTCGTCGTGTCATAAGAAGGCGTGACCATATCCGTCACGTACACATTTCCGCCGCCATCGACCGCCACCCCCGCGGGAACCGTCAGGATATTAGCCCCAATGGGAAGTCCAGGTATCCCCGAGGAATTAAAGGTATCGACCTGCCGGTTGAAAAGATCCGCCACGTAAAGAGTATTGCCGGAGCTGTTCAAGGCCAATCCATAAGGCTGGGCCACAGGCCAGGACGCGGCCATTTGGCAGCCTTGGGTCGGCGTAGGGGAGGGCGTGACGGTGGGTTCGGTCCTACAGCCTTGGAGTTCCGTGACCGAGGACCCGTTGATCTCACTGACGAAGATATTTCCTTTCGCGTTCACCGCCACGCCCCACGGAGCCAGGGTTCCCTCGCATTGGTTCAGCCTGACGGTGAAATCCGGGCTGTAGGTATCCACATACTCCGGGCTATCCACCGTATTCGGCTCGGTGAGATAGAAATTCCCCGCCAAATCCGTCCGGATTCCCGAGGGATTCAGAAGACCCGTCACAACCGGCGTGGGTCCGGCCGCCGGATTGTTGACGTCGAACTTCACCACCCGGTTGTTATTCGAATCCGTGACGTACAGCCATTGCCCGACTTTAACCAAGCTGTTGGGGTGGTTCAGGTAAGACGGCCCGCCGAACGTCGCCGTCGGCAGATATTGGGTTCCGTTCCAGCTGTATTCGTAAACGTAATTCCCCAACGTTGAGAAATAAACGTTCGTCACGTCCATCCCGCCCTGTTGGATATCCTCCACCCACACTCCTACCACTTGATAATTCTGCCCGGCGGCGATCGAACCTAGATAATTGTAGTTCTGGTCGAATTTCTCAATCGCCATGTTCCCCAAGTCCGCCACGTAAATATTGCTGTTCTTGTCCACCGCCACGTCAATGGGATTATTGAGAGCTCCGCTGGCCCCCAGGGCGGAGAAGATTTGGATGGCCGTTCCGGGGTTGTTGCTGTCGAAAACCTGCATCCGGTTGTTATTGAAGTCCGCGACATAAAGCCGGTTCAGCGCGTAATCCACGCACATCCCCGCCGGGGCGGTGAAGCCCGTCAATTGGCCCAGGCCCGCGCAACAGGCTGACGTCGGAGTGGGGCTCGGCGTGATGGTCACTGTAAGCGTAGGAGTGGTGGTAAAGGTCGAAGTTGGCGTGAAAGTATGGCAGCCGGTAGGTGTCATCGTCAGAGTGTTAAAGGGCGTGGGAGTGGTGGTAGATGTCCAAGTCGGAGTGGGGGTGGACGTTGCGGGACAGCCGATTTTATTGAGCTTGGTCTCTTGATCCGCTAAGTAAACGTACCCGCTTGGATCCAGCCCGATGCCGAAGATATTTCCCGTCGCGGGCAACTCGCACGAATGCACGATTTGCCAGTTGTGATCGTAGCTATTATATCCGCCGTCGGTGTTGTCTCCCACGTAGAAATTGCTTCCATCGGTCGCCAGACCCCAAGGTTTATAAGAAAAGTTTACCGCGACGGTCATTGGCAGGTAAGCATAAGGGCTTCCGTTTTCCTGCAGGGCCACAATCCTATGGTTGTCCGCATCGGCGATATAGAGAGTTGTGCCCACCTTGAGGACAGCCGTGGGGTTGTCGATGGTGGGCGGGGTTAGGAGAGAATTACTGGGCGTAATCGTGGTGACGACTCCGCTGGGATTCACCACATAAACATTTTGACCGATGGCGGCCACGTAAATGTTCCCCCCCGGATCAGCCGCTATCCCAAAAGTATGTATGTTCGGAATCGTCGCGCTTAAATCAACCGGGGTTGGCCAGGTACCAGCCGAAAGATTCACCCGATAAAGAAGTCCGGTGAAGGAGGAGACGTAAGCGGTGGGGTAGGTTCCCATCACTACTCCGTTGATGAAAGGCGATAACCCGGTAATCGGGGACGGGGTCGGGGCTTGGGCGCCGGTCGCGAGAGGGTAAATCAGCAATTTGCCCGTTCCAGAAGGATCGGTCAACAAAACTTGGGAATGGACCGCGTCCACCGCCACCCCGACTCCACTTGAAGCGTTGTTTCCCGAAGGAAAAGGAACGACCCAAGGGGCCCCGGCCAACTGGCAACAATAGGACGGCGTGGAGGTGTAAGTCGGAGTAAAGGTAAAGGTCGGCGTAGGAGAGGGCGTGACGGTGGGTTCGGTCCTACAGCCTTGGAGTTCCGTGACCGAGGACCCGTTGATCTCACTGACGAAGATATTTCCTTTCGCGTTCACCGCCACGCCCCACGGAGCCAGGGTTCCCTCGCATTGGTTCAGCCTGACGGTGAAATCCGGGCTGTAGGTATCCACATACTCCGGGCTATCCACCGTATTCGGCTCGGTGAGATAGAAATTCCCCGCCAAATCCGTCCGGATTCCCGAGGGATTCAGAAGACCCGTCACAACCGGCGTGGGTCCGGCCGCCGGATTGTTGACGTCGAACTTCACCACCCGGTTGTTATTCGAATCCGTGACGTACAGCCATTGCCCGACTTTAACCAAGCTGTTGGGGTGGTTCAGGTAAGACGGCCCGCCGAACGTCGCCGTCGGCAGATATTGGGTTCCGTTCCAGCTGTATTCGTAAACGTAATTCCCCAACGTTGAGAAATAAACGTTCGTCACGTCCATCCCGCCCTGTTGGATATCCTCCACCCACACTCCTACCACTTGATAATTCTGCCCGGCGGCGATCGAACCTAGATAATTGTAGTTCTGGTCGAATTTCTCAATCGCCATGTTCCCCAAGTCCGCCACGTAAATATTGCTGTTCTTGTCCACCGCCACGTCAATGGGATTATTGAGAGCTCCGCTGGCCCCCAGGGCGGAGAAGATTTGGATGGCCGTTCCGGGGTTGTTGCTGTCGAAAACCTGCATCCGGTTGTTATTGAAGTCCGCGACATAAAGCCGGTTCAGCGCGTAATCCACGCACATCCCCGCCGGGGCGGTGAAGCCCGTCAATTGGCCCAGGCCCACGCAGCAGGAGGTCGGCGTCGGGCTGGGCGTGAGTGTAAGAATCGGAGTGAAGGTCCAAGTAGGCGTATTGGTGGCAACAGGGGTGGGGGTGTAGGTAAAGGTGGGGGTCGGCTCCTGCACGCAACCCTTGATCTCGCTTACCACACTCTTGCCGCTATTGTTGGAGTCGGCGTCCGTGACAAACAAATCGCCGGCTTCATCCACGGCAATTCCAAAGGAAGCGTCGCCAATGGATTGAAGATTGACCATTTGCTGGAAGAGAAATTGGGTCGTGAAATCATGGTTGAATCCGTAAACCGCATTATTCCCCAAGGTATAATAAAAGTTCCCCGCCAAATCAGAGGTGATGCCGTAATCGCCGGTGAGCAAGAGCCCGCTCGCGTCGGTGAGGTAGGCGGGAAACGTCACTGTGCTGTAGGTGTAACTGAAAATTCCAGCCGAAACCGTTTCGGTGCATTTCACAACCCTCATGTTCCCGGTATCCGCTACATAAAGCACATTCCCCACCTTGCAAAGACCAAAAGCAACATTGAAGACAGACGGACTCAAGGGCGAAAGATTCGTCAGGGTTTGCACTAGGCTGTACACGTTGGGGGAGGTGGGCTGATAGACATAAATGCTGTTGTTGGGAGAGGAAACATAAACCGTTCCCGCGTTCGCATCCACGCAAATGCCAAACCCGCCCTGGCCGAATTGGGCCAGGGTTTGCGCGTTGGTCCCGTCAAACCACACTTTTTGAACTCCATTGCTCGGCCCAATATTCTGCGCCACGTAAAGGTTGCCCTGACTGTCCAAGGCCACACCCCATGGACTATTGAAATTATTTTGAGTGGCGCCCGAAAGACTATATTTCAAAACCGTCTTGAGAACGGGAAGGACCCCGGGTGAATAGGTATAGACGTCCACTTGGTTGGCGTCGGGATCCGCCACGTAGAGGTAATGCCTCGCCGTATCCACCGCCACGCCCCGGGGGCTCTTGAAGCCCGGGGCGGGCGGGAACGGGAGCGTCCCTAAAACTTGGTTGCAGGACGGCGTGGGAGTGGGAACGGTCGGCAAGGGCTCGGCGATACAACCTTGTATTTCGCTCACCTTATTCAAGGTATGTTGGGAAACAAAGATGACCCCCGACTGGTTCACCACAGCTCCCCAGGGGAAGGAAAAAGGACAAGAAGGGGATTGGATAGGGGAGAAACTGGGATTGTAAACACTTAAAGTTCCCTGGTTTCCCTGGGCGACATAGAAATTTCCCGCCAGGTCCGTCCGGATTCCGTAAGGGGTGTTCACGGCATAGGTCGCCGAAACCGAATATGCATTGGAAGCGTCGTAGACCACAATTTGATTCCCAGTAGTGTTGGCAACATAAAGCAAGTTTCCAACCTTGGTGAGTTCGGTAGGGGCTTGCAGGCCTCCTCCAAAAGTAAGGCCCAGGGCAAAAGGAGATCCCCCCAGGCTGTCATAGCGGTACAAGTTCCCGTTTTGGGAGGTGATATAAACCGATTCGGTCGTCCCGTTGGTTTCGGCCCAAACACCCCTGGGATTCCCGATCACCCCTCCCCCAAAGGACCCGATGAGTTGATGCTGGCTGTTAAACTCCGCCACCAAACCGCCGGTGTAATCCGCCACGAAAATATTCCCCTGGTTGTCCAACGCTACGTCCATGGCGGTCACCAAGGACTTCGCACCAAATACTCCCATGGGAGTGCCGACACTGTCGTAAACCTGCACCCTTTTATTGGCAAGGTCGGCCACATAGATCAATCCATTTTGATAATCGATAGCCATTCCGGAGGGTTGATTGAACCCACCGGCTTGGGTCGGCAAGGACCCGGCGCATTGATAACAATTGGGCGTTCCACCCGGGGTCGGGGTGGGAGTTGGAAAAGGTTGGAAGTAAGCCAAAACCCTGCTCCAGTTAAGTTCAGACACATAAAGGTTGTTATTGTCGTCAAACGCCACGCCAATAGTTTGTCGTCCAAGATCGTTCAAATGGCCGATCGGATTATCGCCCGCACCGGAATTATCTTGGGTTCCAGCCGGCATAATGCCATTCCGTGGATTTTGAATGACAACCGGGGAACGGCTCTGGCTGCTCTGGCTGTTCGTGCCGGCGACCATAATGGAATCATCGGAGTTGAAAGCCATTTGCCAATAAGCCTCGTCGGCTTTTTGATCCGAGCCGGGTCCAGTTGTAAAACCTCCACCGGTTCCATTTCCATACACCCCGTCAGCCGGGATGCCGGGGTTTCCAAATAAGCAAACCGTGGGCGCGGGCGGAAGGCTTTTGGCGTCCCACCTCAACATCCTATAATTGCCTTGCGCCTCCAGAGAGGATTCGGAAACGTAAAGATCCCCATGATGGTCCATTTGAATATTGCCTGGCAGGTTGAGTGTCGAAGCACTCATAGTTCCGACGTCACAGCCACACTCCCTATTCACGCCCGAAATGGTATTACAAAAATTATAGTTAAAGTTCCCCGTCCCATTGCAAAATGCGCCCGGGGCATGGCCATAACCAGGATTGGCTTGCCCAAGAATGATGTCCACACAGGGGCCTGAAATCCCATTTCCACAAGCTTGGTTGTCTTGGCCCATCGGATCGCGTATCCGCATGACCCGGCTGTCGGCCATATCCGAAACCCAGAGGTTATTATTTGAATCCACGGTCAAACCGTCTAAACCATAACCCGGGCTGTAGGCGGTCTGCCAACTGACATTTGTCCCCATATTTAAAACGGGAATGGAGGAGGTGATCGTGGCAATCGGGGTCACCTCGGCATTGGGGGGCCGCGGAAGGGGAAGGTGATAAGCTTCAATTCTAGCCGGCGTGTTATCCGCATAACTGCGGATAACCCATAAATTACCTTGATGATCCGCCGCGAGGGGTCCGTAATTCTGCCAAGGATTATTCACGAATTGATAAGGCAAGTTAGTCCCCGCGTACCCATCCTCCGGTTGGCCGTTGGTGAGTCCCTGAGGACCGTTCGGAAGGTTCCAAAAATGCAGGCGGATTCTATCTGCGGCGATCAATTGTGTCACGCCGGAATTGGCGGCGGATGCCACGACAACGCTGTAAGGTTCAAAAAAACCGATATCCCCGATATTATTGGGCGGGCCAAGACCTCCCGTGGAATCGGTGGCGGATTTAAACAAGTTAAGGTCGAAAACATATCCCGATCCTGGATTTTTATAACGGGCGACTTCATTCCCGATATTATCGGATATATATAGGTTACCGCTGGAATCCAGGCCCGGGGCGCCCCTGCTCGATTGGATTCTCGGTCCGCTGGAGGTCGTATAGGTCCCGCCGGCGGTCCAGTTCACGAGGTATTGGACGAAATTGTAAGTTCCATCGGCGTTATAATTGACGGCCCAGATCCCGGTCATACCCGTATTCGTGGAATTATTTTTATTCACCGGATCTATTTCAATGCCTTCCGGCAAAGCGTTAACGGCCGTGGGGGTTCCATTCACCGAAACCGTCACTTGAGTCGTAAGATAAGTGACCGCCGATTCACCATTGGCATAGACCGGCGTCGCCCCCGGGGTCGGCGCGAATACGGAAACCCTTCCATAGGGTTCATTCCCCGGCACACTTCCCTCAGCGACATAAACATTTCCGTAATCATCGACCCGAACAGCAACAGGGTCTTGAATATTGGGCCAATCCAAGTTACTACCGTCGGTGTTGGCGACAGCATGGGAAAAATCCTTTTGACCGAGTACCACGTCGGCGGTCGGAGCCGGAATTCCGTTTCCCTGGTTGTTGGGGAAACGGAGCACGCGGTTGTTCCTTTGGTCCGCCACCCAAAGATTTCCCCAATGGTCAACGGCCACTCCCGCGTTTCCATTTCCGCCGGTGGTAAAATTGAAGCTTGAGTTGGTCGGCCCGCCCGTGACGTTGTTCCCAATATTGTTCGGGGCTTCCCCCGTGAAATCCATTTGGCCCCAAACGTGGGAAGCGGGTTTGTTCGTGTAAATAGGGGCGTCGAATCGAAGGACCCGGTTATTGAAATAATCCGGGACATAAAGATTTCCATTTTCGTCCATAGCCATATTGGCTCCGGAAGCACCCTCGGCCGGGGATTGATTGGTATAGGGGTTCCCGCAAAGGCAGGAATTGTTGGGCAAGACGGGAGGACTGTTGAAATCTAGAGCGGTTTTGAAGGTCTGCCAAGCCGAATCATGGTTGCAGCCGGCATGCATAAAATCAACCTGGCCCAAAACCATGTCCGCCCCTTGTTCTTGGGTGGCATTGGAGGCGTTATGGATCACCAATATCCGGTTATTGCCGGCTTCCCACAAATAAAGATCGCCTTTTCCGCCCGAGCCATTCGGATCAACGAAAACACTGGTGGGGTTGAATAAATTTTTGCTCGTCGCTTCCTCAAATTTAGTGTTTCCAAAATCGGGTTGGCCCAGGATAAGGTCGGCCCAAGAATCACCGGCGATGCCCCGGACGACCTGCGAGCGGGAGGGAGAAGGATTGGAAAGGAAAAGCGCGAAAAAAACCGCAAGAAACAAAACGCTAAGGGGAGATAAAGCACGGGTGGTTCCGCCGAAACGGAAAGGGGCAGGGATCAAGTGAAACAAAAATGAGAAATATTTTTTAAAATAAACTGTCATTAAAATAGTTCCATGAAAAAATTTAAATATGATCCGTCTTAAAAACTCGAAAAATAATTCTCAACCCCAAAAATAGATAAACGAATTTAAAATTTTTATAAAATCCAATCCAATGCCCGAAATGATACAAGATTTATTGTATGAAAAAAACAAAAAAATGAAACGGCGAGGTTAAATCTTGAGGGGTCCAAAAATATTTAACGTGAAAGATTAAACCAATTCCGGAATAGGTTTTCCATGATCAATAAATGGGCATTTTTCCATTTTATGGATGTTGAACAAGCCTGGAGGGGTGATTTGCTGGCAAGGCCTCGTTAAAACGAGCACCACCCATCAACCGGGGTTGTTTGAGCCTTCGCCGAGGCTTCGGCCCACAAGTCGTCACAAATTTCGTTCCGCACTAAGGCGTTAAAATCGTTTTCTTCCTATTGAAGAGAATTTAAATTTATCATTCCAAAAAAATTTAGGCCCTTTCCTCAGGGCGTCGGCTGGCTCTAGGGAGGATGCGCCTTGCCCTTGTGCTTCTTGTTCTGGTGCCGCACCCTGATCCATTCGACGGACTCGGCGTCCGCTTTGGCCACAGGATCGTTCAGGACCGCTTCCGCCCGGCTGTGCCCCTCCCCGTATTCGGTCACGGAGTTTTGCGGGATAAAGACGTTGCTGTTATCAGTGATATTTTTGTCCGGACGGATGGGCATGAAGTATTTGATATCGGTCTTTCGGTCGTTATCCTTCATCACATGCCGGTCCTCGGCCTCTTGCACATTGGCGAAGCCGACGCGGTTGGAGAACAGGTCGATCGTCCGCCCCAATCCGTTGAGCAGGTCATGGTAATTGTCGTTTTCGGGGTCGGGAACCAGCGGGGACAAAATGACGGCGTAAATGGTCGTGGCGCCGTTCATCGCGGCGATCTCAATGGGGGCGAAATCCTCCAAGCCCCCGTCCGAATATTCACGGTCCGAAGCCGACTGGGTCTTATCAGAGGCCGGCTTGACCTGGACAGAGGGAAACAGGGTCGGGTCGCTGGCCGAGGCCAGCATGGCTTCCATCAGCATCGCCGGATCCTGCACCATGCTCACGCCCATGTGCTGGTCGTATTCCCGGTCCCCTTCGGGCAAAATCCCCCGCGGGTCATAGGGGAAATAGGTTTGAAGCGCCTGGGGCGCGACGTAAAAATAAGCCGCTTGGGACGTCTGGAGGCAGGCGGTGGCCAGGATTAATTTTTTATCGAGGGCGGGATGGATCAGCTGGCCCCACTCCACCGGCTTATAGTTCGGGGGCAGGGGCGTCGAGTCTTTATCCCGCGCGACCGCGGCCGTCATCATTTTCACGAAGGGGTCCGCCGGCGACCAATTGAAAATACTTTGGATCATTCTTTTCAACCCGTCGTTTTCCAAAACCGATCCGCGGGACAGCATGTTCACTGGGTCGTTCAAGGTAAAAACATTCTCGGTTTTGGCGGTGGTATAGATGGCCTCCAGAATATCCAGATTGTGCTTGAGCTGGTCCGGGTCGTTGGTCATCAGCATGGGGGCGATAAGGGATCCCGTACTCGTTCCGCAAACATAACCATAATGGGTGCCGATGCCCTTGATGATTTTGCCGGGGTTCTTCGGGTCCGGATGGGGCCACTCAAAAAGAAGATACCGAAGGGCCCCGACCGCCCAAGCGCCCGTACTGCCTCCCCCGCTGATGATCAAAGCCACATGCTGGTCATCCTTCGCGTCGCTGTTGCCCTTGACCGCCACCGTGGCGGCGGCGTTATTCGCCGTAAAGTGGGTGGTGGGATAGGGGTGGGGAAAGAAAAACAAATTGCCGATGGTGGACAAATCCGTGCCGGCGGAAAACATAAGGGTAGCTACCGTGTCTTTGAAGTCAAAGCCGGCCTAGGCGCCGAACCGCACCAACCCGCCCACGTCCAGAAGCCCGCCCAGTTCCGCGGTGTTTCGCTGGCTGAAGAAGTCATTGAAGTTATCAATGGGCCAATGGGTTAAATCCAGGACGAATCTCGTTCCCGTATCGGAGAAGTCCCCCTGGGCCGACATCTTGAGCCGGGAAAGCAAATCCAACCGAATCCCCAGGCCCAATTGATCGAGGGTCTTGACCTGGTGCAGGGCCAGCAGGGGCCCCCAGCTTAAATCGGTGCCGGGAATGGAAAATTCACCGCCAAGCTTGTCTTCCAGCCGGTAATCGCCGCCGTCCGGATTGTTCCACAGGGGCCAGCCCCCGACAAAATCTAAGTTGAGTTTAAAAGGAGGGGCCGCTTCCGCCGGAATGCCGTCGATCAAGCTCCCCGCCAGGCAAACCTTCGGCGCGAACCAGAAAAGCCCGGCCAAGATCCATCCCGCCGCGGCCGCCCAAACCGCCCTATTTTTAAAACGCACAGCCGCTCCTTGGTGAGGCGGAAATCTTTTCGATAAACTCATTTAGAAAGGGTGGAAGTCATCAGGCCCCTTTGCTCGTAGGCTTTCTTGAGCTTATCGGCAATGGCGGGATTTTTCATCAGCAGGGTGTCGAAATTATATTTTTCCAGGATAAAAAGTTCCGTGAGCATTTCGGCCACCACGGTGGCGTTACGGGGGGCGTTGGAGATCAAAGCCATTTCACCGAAATATTCGTCGGACCGGAGGCCCGCCACCCGGACCTTTTCCCCGCCCTTGTTCACCCAAACCGAAACCCGGCCGGACGCGATCAGGTAAAAAGCGTCGCCCGGATCTCCCTGGCGGATAATCTCGAAACCCTTGAAGACCCGGATCGCCCGAAGGCAGGTCATCATTTTGTCCAGCTCTTTGGGACTCATGGATTGTAAAAAGTAGGCCTGTTGGAGGACCCGGCGTAAATGGGCAAAGATGGCGGAAGTTGGCTGCATCCTCTAACCTTTCGAAATCTTGGGGTCGGGACAAAAATTTAATGCCAGGGCAATCCCGAATTTGAAGCCGCGGGAACATTATACAAAATTCCAATCATTATGGGGTCCGGACAGTATTCTCGGCTCCTCCGCCAATCCCAGTGAATATTGGCCCCAGCCACTTGGGAAAGTGACTTAAAAAAATCCATGGATTAACGTTTCGCCGATGGAACTATCTCTATATCCTATTCGTCATAATCATGAGCCGGCGTTGGGTGGTTATTCCGCTTTTCCAAGGGAGGCCTTATGTTGCGTGAACAGCCTTTTTCAAACCTGGTTAAAATTCTGTTCCTTCCCGCGGCGGTTCTCATCCTTCAGGGATGCGGAGGGACGCAAAAACCCGTAGCTCCCTTTTTTAGCCTTTACGGTTATGAAAGGCTCGCGGTCATCCCCTTTGAAAACGCCACGATGGACCCGGGCCTGCCCCAAGCCCTCCAAGAGGAAATCACTGATGAGATCGTGGGTTTAAACGCGCTTCCGGTCATCGACGGGGCCCAGGTGGCGGTTTACTTGAAAAGCATTAAGGCCGCCGCTTCCGACGTCCCGACCGACTCCGCCCTCCGGCAAAAAATTGCCCAGCATTTTAAATGCGACATCCTTCTCGTCGGTTCGGCGGCCGGATACCGGGAATCCCTCAAGGACACGGCTCCCGAACACCTGCCCGACCCCCAGACGAACGAGTTGAAATGGGGCTTTCATACCAACCGCAAAGTGGTCGTAAATATCGGCGCCAAACTAATGGAACCCAACAACGGCGGATTGCTTTGGTCGCAAAAGGGACAGGGCAACGCTTGGTTTAACTCTTGGAATCCCCTGCCGATCCCGGACGCTGTCCAAGTCCCCGACCAGTTGGGCCAGTTTGTCGACCTGGCTAATTTGTTTAGGAAGAGGGTTCTAAAGGTCAATGACTCCGAACCGAATACCATCAGCGAAAACGATCCGAACGTTCTTCTTTATCCCAAGAGTTCGGCTTTCGCGGACCTGCGTCAAAAAGCCGTTTTCCAATCGGTCAATTCAATCGTCGGGGATTTCCGGGGCTCCGCCGGTTGGACGCCCCAAGCCAAGGGAAACTAGTAACTTAATTTCCTGGTCCATTTGGAATGTTGGAAAGGGTTCCGGCATTTTATTTGAACCCGGAAGCCGATTTAAAAAGAATTAATAGCGTCCTGTTCGGTTTTCAAGATATGGAAGATACCGGGTAGTTCCAACAGGTCAAATACCTTGTACACGTCCGTGACTACATTGGTGATCTTGATATCCCCCCGGTTTTTTCGGACTTCCTTGATGATGCTCATCAGCACCCCGATCCCGGCGCTGGAAATATAGGACAGTCTTTCCAGGTTCAACACGATTTTATACCTCCGCTCCTTAAAAAGTTTTTCCAGGATCCGTTCAAACTCCTCAACATTGTTGATGTCCAGCGAACCTTCCAATTTCACGATCGATACCGATGAATTGGACATCGCCGGGGACTCCATCACGCTGTTGGTCATAAATGGCCTCCATTCCTTTGCTTGATTCGTTAAATTTTCATTTAACGTTCAACCTTTTTTGAAAAAAAATTCCCTCCTCCTTTTTTCAGATGAGAGGACTTGTGAGCTTTGGTTGTCTTAGGGGTGCGACAGATGAACGAAGGCATTCGTTGGTAGGTTATAACAATGGATATAGTTTACCCCCGCAATAACCTTCGGTGTTAGTTCAAATGAAATAAATTTTTTGCCTTTTGGATAAAACTTAAAGTCGAAAAAGCGCTTTCTTGGCGAGGACTAAAAAATTCATGACAATTTATTCTCCGCCCATTGGATTTCTTCGTCTTTTCACCGGCCCAGCCGGAACCAGACGCCCATTGAGAGCTGGCGGCGGCTGTCGAGAGTAAAGTCGAATTGCGGCGCCCAGAAGCCTTAACCCCAATGACGACAAATCCCAAAGGCTTCAATATTCCGACCGCCATGACGCACGTCTTTTTGATGTTAACCCGTAACCCTGTTCAAGGACCGGAAAATTTGTAAATGGTCCCGGTGTTATTGTCCCCGACCAAAATATTATTACCATCGTCCACGGCTAAACCAAATGAGGTGAAGCTGCCCCACTGGGCCAGCAAGACGCCTGCGGGAGAGAATTTTTGTATCGGACCCGGCACCGAGTAATCGGTATTGGAACCTGGGCCGGACACGTAAATACCGCCGGCGCTGTCGAAGGCGATGCCAAATCCCACCGTCGCGATACTCCAAGAGGTAATGGGAACCCCCGCCATCGTGTAGGAGTAAAGGATCATGTCCGGCCCCGCGACGTAGATTGTCGAATGATGGATGGCGATCCCGTTTATTATTTTTCTTTTCCCCAACCCTCGTTAATATTAAAGTAGGAGAAGTGGAAAAAAACAGGGTGAAAGTCGACGCCTTCATGGGTACGGTTTCTGTGGGAGATCAACCCACCACTCAAGTCCTGCACTTGAGCCAGTCCGCCAAAGCCACCAAATAAAAGTTAGGGCTAAAAGGGAAAAAAATGACGACCACCAAGACCATCCTCGTGGTCGAGGATGACGAAGCTTTAAGATTGTTGGTGAAAAAAGTCCTGGAATCCCATGGTTATGTCGTCCGACAGGGGGAAGATGCCGTCAGCGCCAGCGCCAACTCCCGCTATCACGGGGGCATCGTAGATTTGTTGTTAGCCGACATCAACCTTCCGGGCTTGACCGGGGGCGAATACGCGGAATTCTTGAGGTCCTACAACGCCAATTTGAAGGTTCTCTATATGTCGGGTTCCCTCGAGGATGGGCTGGTTCGCACCCACCTCCGGAACAAAACCGCGACTTTCATCCAGAAACCCTTCACTAATGACGAACTCATGATCTCGGTTAAGAAAGCCCTGGGTGAAATACCCGATACGTCCGGTGACCAGGATGCAGATTAGGGTTCTTAATGGAGCCGCAACCGGCCGCAGCCAAAATCGCCATGCCTAAACTAACGATTGGAATAATCCATATTTTTTTCATATATACCCCCTGATATATTCCCGCGGTATAAAGCCAGTTGTAATTCCTGATCGCTTGAATCATGAATTTCCCTGAGTTCCGCATTCAAAGAAAATTTCATAATTCATGCCTGACACCTTCCTCCAAATAATTTTGCCAAAACGGCCGCTGGACTGGACTGAGGCAATTTAAATCGGGAGGCCGGAGAAAAAAAGGGGTCAGATACCGTCCCTGAACTTGGGATCGGCGGCATGGGCGCCGTTGCAGAAAGGCTTATTCGTGGACCTTCCGCAGCGGCAGAGGGTCAAGCGGTTGCGGACTTCGTAAGGCTGCCCTTCGGCTC
>CAZHFP010000061.1:0-14402 GCA_964531065.1 uncultured bacterium | reverse complement strand
AAAAGAAACCACTGGAAACATTGCCAAGGCTTGGTTCCGGAAAAAACGCTGAATCCAGGCGAATAAGATTTCAGGAGATTGAAAGCCATCGCCATCGCCAGCAGGACAAAAGGAATCGCCATCACATGGGGATGAAGATCTGAGAGAAAAAAACTAAAGGCAGGAAACTCGTTGATCATCTTGTCCGTGGGAGGCACGGGAATAATCCTCGAGGCTTGGAAATAATCCCAATGATGGTCCAAGGGGCTCGTCAGAAACCCGAAGAACCCATTCCATCCGGAGGGAGCGCTGGGATTCGTGGGAAAGTTATAATAAGGAACCTGCAGATCCCCCAGTTGAAAACTTTGGATGGCTCGATGCCAATAGTCCTGGTTGCCGAAAACCGCCAGGCAAAGGGCCGACAATAAGGCGTACCGGTATCTTTTAGTTAACGCATAGGCCAGCGAAAAGGCCCCGACGGCCGCCAAGGCCCAAACAAGCGCCACCGCCAGGTTATAACCCTCTCCCGAGCTCACCTGGGTAACCTTGCAAAGAATGGCCACAATGAGGTAACCAAAATAATAGTAGGAGATGCCGGCTCCGGAAAGCCAAGGGTCTTGGGGCGGCATGGAAGGCGACGCCAAGATTCCGTTGATCATGGCAAAATCCATGGGTTTTTCCGTCCCCGCGATATCGTGGGTGCGCATTTTGTAGGCCCCGGCCACGATAAAAGCCAGTAAAAAGAACGCCTCAAACACGATAAAGGAACTCAGGTTTTTTTTCAAAAACTCAAAAAAGAATCCGCCGATCCAATTCCATAAAAGCAATCCCGAAACCCCCACCAACAATAAAAATGAAAGGAAAATGGTTCCGCCGTTGAAAGAAACGTAGCCCAATATCCAAGTCAGGTATCCCATCAGCATCAGCGCGAGAATTTTACTGAAGACATAGCCCTTGTCCGGCAGATGTTTTAACAGGATAAAGGCGATGGGAAAAGCGGCGAATCCCGCCACTAAAACCACAAACCACCAAAGTAAAATGGAAACCATTCAAACGCCTCCCGAATAATCAAAAAACTAGCAACCGCTCTCGGAACCTATCTTCTTAAAGTTTAGTTGACGGACGGAGGATTATAATAAATCTCGACTTGAGGGTTCTTATAAATCAACGGCAAAAAGCTTTGGAATTTCGCCAATCCCGCTTCCGGATAACCTGGTTTTTCGGCGGCGCCATGGCGCTCCACCGTTCCTACCATGACCAGGCGCACGCCATAAGCATCCAGCATTCGCTTGGCTTGAACCGGATCGGTCATCTCAAAAATTTGCTCAACTGCGGAAACGCGGTTGCGGATATCATCCCCCAGCCTAGCGCCCACCCATTCCCCCACGTGGCCGTCCCAACCCATTAAGGCCGGAATGCCGGTAAAGATGGAAAAACGCGAGCCCCAAGTATTGTAGCCTGCTCCCACAAACTCCACTAAACAGGGCTGCCCCGGAACATGGTCGTTCAAAAAACGAATGGCCGCGTCGTCCGCGGGATTCGCCCGACGAATGAACGACAGGCCGTTCAAAGTGGGATCCTCTACAAACCCTCCCCATTGTTGGCGGATTGCGGTGAGGAATCCATGGCACTTCCGGATGCTCGCCGCATAGGGATAAATGGAAACCATGAAGGTGAGCACGGCGATGAGAGAAATCCAGCCCAGTCCCGCCATCCGGCGGCCTGTATTTTTTTTGCCGTCCAAAAGCAAAACTCCCAAACCTACCGCGATACAAGAAAGGCACCCCGCGAATAAAACCTCCGCGTCCAAATCCGAGCCCCAATTTTGAAGAAGGCCGAATATCCTTCCAAATCCCTGGGGCAGGGCGGCAAAGACAGAAATCAGGATGAGGGCCGACAGCACTCCCGTAAATATTTTTTTAGATTTTTTATCCTTAAACCAATTTTCCAGGTAGCCCCAGACTCCAAGAACCAACAGCATCACGATGTCGATGATGGAAATAAAGGGCGTCCTCATGTAGGGCAGGAACGCATCCAGAA
Organism: uncultured bacterium; assembly: GCA_964531065.1. Taxonomy (GTDB): domain Bacteria; phylum Oederibacteriota; class Muellerivitia; order Muellerivitales; family Muellerivitaceae; genus PALSA-1180. The sequence goes on along the minus strand of CAZHFP010000061.1, from coordinate 12,383 downwards.
TCGCCCATAATAATACAAACAAAAATATTCCGGCGCAGGTCAGTAAAATCCGCCTGGAACGGGGTGATTCATTCTTGACCGTTTTGAACCCCTCCCGGATAAAATCGAATATTTTGGGCGCGAAGACTCCAGCTCCGACCGACGCCAGGGTCCAGGCGTTAATTCCGTACTTGAACAACGAATTATTCCGCATGCCTTCGCCAAAGCCGAAATACTCGCTCATGGAAAAAACTTCCAAAGCGGCGGTTACGAAAAAGAAAAAGGAAACAAGGATATAAGCGAAAGAAAGGCCCCGGTTTTGAAACACCTTTACCGCCAATCCCAGATGAAAAAAAGCCAGGAGCCACAGGATCGAGAACAACCCCAAGTTCAGAGTCGGAGGCAAGTCGCGGACCAGATGAATGCCCTGGACCACCAAAACCCCCATCCACAATAAAACTACCGCGATCAGGGCCAGCCAGGCCTCCAACCGGTTCTTAAGAAAGTAAACAGCCACCAAAAGGGCCACCGCCACCGCGGCAAAAAGCCGGGAAAAAACCATTTTGTTGACGGGTTCGGTCCAATGGGCCCACGAAGCTCCCCATATCACCGCCAGTGAAAATAATCCCAGTGATACCATTCCTTGGACCGCGCCTTGGGGCGAAACGATTCTCTCGAGGCACTTAAGAAATTTATCGAGAAGCGTCTCCTTCCTCCCTTTTGTTTTCGAGACATTGCCTATCCAAACCAAAATATCCTTAGAAAAGACAGGAATAAAACTCAATAAGACCACCATGAGAAAAAGCCCATAGATACTGAAATAGTTCCGGACGGAAGTCCTGATCGTGGGAAGCACCCAAAGAACCGTGCTCTGCTGGGGATGAAAATTAGAGAAGAAAGGGGCCCACAAAAGTCCCGCCGCGCCAAGAAGCAGCCCAAGGCTCGCGGCGATCATCAATAATTTCTTTGAAAATATGGCGGTAGGTTTCTTTAAAAATAACCACCCCGCCGCCGCTCCCAATCCCACCGCTCCAAAGATCAGAAGAAAGGGAGTGCCGCCCCCCAGGGCCTGAGGGTTAGCCGAGGGTTTCAAGGTGAACCACCAGCCCAAAAGGGTTAAGGCGGCAACGACTCCGCCAAAGCTGAGGCTCAATCCCTTGGTCAAAATTTTTCCATTTAATTTTGAAAGATGACGAACCAAAAGTACGATGCCGGCTAAAACCAGCCAGGTCGGAACTTCCCAAGTATTTAAAAAAGCGATCCCGCCCAATAAGAATCCCGCCCCAATTAACGTGGGCAACTCTTTTCGGGAGAGTAGGGCCGAGTCGGCCGGGGCCATGTACATCGACGCCAAAATCCCGATCAACAGCATGGCGAAGGGCATGGCCAAGGTATGGGCATGCATATCACCGTACAAAACACTGAAATAGGGGAACTCATTGATGGAAAGGGGCGGAATGACCCGGGTGGGCCCGAAAAAATCGTAAGTGTGGCTCGTCAAGGGACCTAAACTCATCGAGGCGAAACATTGGTGGATTACTTCCATATATTGTTTGGCCCCCGCCAAGTTGCCTGCCAAGGCGCATAAAAAGCCCGCGACCCAGCCGCTGAGGAGCCTGCCCGAAAGCGCGTATGCTAAACCAAAAGCCCCGGAAAAAATGGTGGCGAATAGCGTAATGAGGCCCAGGTTATAGGTGACGGCGGGAATGAGACCCAAGGTTTTCGTCAGGATCCCCATCATGAGATGGCCGTAATAGAAGGTATAGCCGATCGGCTGCCCCGCCATCCACATATTCTGAGGAGGGAAGGTTTCACCCCGGACGACCGTGGCCAGAAAGCCAAAATCCATGGCCGCTTCCCCGCCGCCGTTATAACCCTCTCCCACCGGATCATGAATATGCGGGATATAAATTTTCACGAGAGTGAAGGCGGCGAAAGCCAGCACAAAAGCGCCTTCCTGAATCAGCCAGGATTTTCCAAATTTCGCATAAAGAGATTTGATGTTTTTACGGTCTCTCCAAAAAAAGAAACAGGAGAGAGACGCGAAAATAAAAAATAAGCCCCAACAGGAACCCAACGTGAATTTGCAAAAATGAACGCTGGTAAAGAACCAAACGATCCAGGCAAACACGAAGAATCCCAAAATCTTGCTTAAGGAATAGGCTGCCGAGGGCAAGGGAGCCATAAGCTTCAAGGACAAAGGAAGGGCCAACCACCCCAGAAGGATCAAGAAGGCAAGCCAGACCGACCAGGCCCACCATTGGTACAAGGGCTTCTCCTCCGGCGCCACCGGAACCACCGCGAGGGTGTCCTCGATCACGGGATGCTCCGAATAGCTTTTCAAGACCTGGAGGGTTTGGGCGCTGGGAAGGCCCGGCACGGTGGAAGGGGCGTTGATGGTGATCTCCGGCGCCGGTGGAACCGGAGTTGGAACGGGAGCGGCTGAGCTTTTTTTCGAGTGATTCTGATTCGCGTGGCGCTGAATCTGCGGCGGAGGCGGCGGTTTCGCGGCGGTCGCTGGCAAGGCCGCGACCGTTACCGGCACCGCCTCGTCTAATTGTTTTAAGAGTCCCCTATCTTCCAGATATTTGTGCCGCTCGGCAATGAAGGCGTCCACATTATCGGGCGTAATGGTCCGCATAATATCCCGGTTGATGCCCTTCACGTAATCATCGGTTTCCAAGAGCTTTAAAATGCGCTCCGGGGAAACATTCTCAATTTTTTTGAAAAAATAAACCCGGGGATGGTCGTAAACGGAAAATGATTCTTCGGCCATGTCGTCCGGATGCACCCACCCCAGCAAGCTGGGGAAATTATGAAATTCCCCCACCATTTTGTAGCCCAGGAGTCCGGACCAAAGACAGCGGTAGTAACGGGAGCTGACGGGATAAATATTGAAGCCGTTGGGCCTAAATTCCGGCGAGGAATCGGTGATCGTGTACCAAAGTTTTTTGGAGGCGATGCTGATATAGTCCCCAGTGGGCAGGAGATTGGCGTAATAATTTTTCTTGATGGGCGTGTTGTCCGTCGGGAACCCGTGGGTTTCATAAACGGTGATATCCTGCTGACGGTAATTTTGGGGGCCCATCGCGCCCTCCACCCGGGGATCCATTTGGTGGTCAACGCCGGTCGGCAGTCCGTCGTCCCAAGCTTCTTTTAAGATCATCGAATTTTGAGGAACATTCTTGAAAATCCAGATGGAAGATTCGATCCAAGGGTGAAGGAACCGGTAAACATGCATGTAAGCCATCGAATAAAATAAGCTCGAGCCGATCACCAAAACAAAAACAACCGGCTTCAAAAAGCGTTCGAAGGAAAACCGGGGCTTCATCCATTGGAAAACATCGGTTAAAAACCTCGCCCCAAAGATACAAAAGGCCGGGATCAAGGGAACCATATAGCGGATAAATTTCGTGTTCCAAGCCCCGATAAACCCAAAGTAAGCCACAAACCAAGCCAGAAGGAGAAGATCGGCCAGTGAAAACTTGAATCCTTTTCCCCGGGCGAAAGGGAGCGGCAAAAGATATCCGCTCTTAACCGGAGCAACAAGCGTTACCGCGAAACGGCCCAGAACCCACACCATCCCCAGCACCACGGTGATCCCTAGGGGCCACCAAAGTTCAACGCTCATTAAATTCCATAGTTGGAACAAGTAGCGGGGCGTATCTTTGAATTGAAGCACGTAACAGGCGTCCGCGATAGAAACCGTGTGCCATTCATAGTTCTGGGATCCCATAAACCCCTGTAAATCCAGCAGGGACCAAGGCGAGAACAAACAAAAGAGAAAAAAGGAAAGCGCCATCGCCGCGGCCAGCTTGATCCATTCGGGCATCTGGCCTCGTAAAGCCTTGAACTCAACCACGCCCCAGCCCGCGAGATAAACGCCCAGCGCGATAACCGCGAAAAATATTGGCAGCCACAAGTTGGACGTCAAAAGCTGATTGGGAGAAAAGAGGCCGAAAATAACCATTCGGTCTTGGTAAGCGACAATCCCTAAAAGAAAAACAGCCAGCACCCCGGCCGCGGCAAATTTAATCCAATCCGCGATACCCGACCGGAATAATTTGACGACCACGATGACCGCGACGGCGGCCAAAACCATTCCCATCAGCAGCGCCAAAACCCCCAGAACTCTGGTTTCCCCTGCCGACTGGACCCAGTAAAAAAGATCCTGGACTACCCCTTCTAATTTTTTAGCGACAATGTAAAAAGCCCCCAAAACCCCCGCGAGAAACCCCGCGGTCAGGTAGGAATAAAAATCCTTTTTGTCCCGCTCTTTTTTGTCGTCCTTCTCCCAATCGCCGGGTGATTTTTGGGACAACAGCGCTAAGTGGCCGACCAGAATGATCAAAATATAAAAAAGCGAGCTGGTTTTCGCCGCCATGGCGATGCCGAAAGCTCCGCCCGCCAAGAGGTAGCTTCTCCAACTCCCTTTTTCCCGGACGATTTCCGAGGAGCAAAAGGCCACCACCACGCACATCAGCGTGATAAAGGATTCAGTGATGCAATAATGGGTTTGTTCAATACTGACGGCGGCAAACGCGAAACTGGCGGCCGCCAGAAGAGCCATCGAGGTGTTTTTATAGGTCCGCAGGACGAAGTGGTAAACCACGACGATCGTCGCGGTTGAAAAGAGGGCCGCCCACCATCTTCCGATCAGCATCGTCTCGCCATACCCCACATATTGGCTGCCGCCATGGGTCCGGGAAGCGAAATAGATCCAAACCGCCAAAACCGCAAGCCCCACCCTTCCCCATCGGGAAGCCCACGCCAGCCATAAAGCGCCGGTCAGCAGCAGGAACGTAAAGGCCACCGCCGCCAGGGCCCGGGTCAAATGGAATTGATCGGGCAAAAAGCCGGGGAGGATCCCAAAAAACGCAACTGAACCGGCGGCGGCGTATAAAGGCGGACCCACCCACTCCATCTCCAGAAAATGGGACGCCAAGGCTGAAACCCCAAAAGCGGCCGCGGCGACAAATAGTAAACAAGTAACCGCGAGAACCGCGATGGTTGGGTGGAATCCCAGGACATTCAGGCTGAAACTCTGTCCTTCCAAAGCGGCAAACCAACTGTTAAAAATATCGAACCGGGTAAATTGATTCGGATTGAGTTTAACCAGCAGGGCAAGCACGAAGGCGCCTGCGGAAATTCCAAAAGCGGGTAATTTGTGTTTTTCTTTCGAAAAAAACCAAAAAATCAATCCAAAGACAATGGCCAAGAACAACCAATAAACGGCTTGGGCCAACGGGCCGTTGCCATGCAGTAAATTGAACAACGCTTGAGGCGTCGAAACCAGTTCCCCAGTGGCGCGGTATAAATAAACCGAAAATTGACCATAGGCGAAGAAGTTGACCCGGTAACCCGTCCCTGGCTGGATACCCGCGGTCTGCCCGAGAATATTCCGCTCATCCGGGTGAAACGAATGCTGAAAATCCCAATCCAAATTGTAAAAGCGAAAGGCCCCGCCCAAAAGGGCGGTGATCAGGAGCCAGAAGAGGGGTTTTCGCACAAAGTCCGCGGTTAAAAAACGCTTCACTTTCTTGGCCAATGGATTTCCTTTTAATTAAAAACGTTTGATAATTCCCGGCAGTCAATACCCTAAAGCGCTTAAGCGGCGGACAGTATAGCTTAACATTTTAACAAATAAAACTTGCAAAAGGGGGGCATTGCCGGGAGTTAACGGCAAAAAATCTTGTATTCGCTTACATTTAAATTGTTGCAAAACACTTTGAAACTATAGACTCCCGGACCGGCGAACAAGACCCGCCAGGCCGTGATCAAGTCATGGGTCGGCGGCTCCCCAAAAACAAGTTTGCGCGGTATACTTTCGGAAATCTTTTCGCCTTTTTCGTTAAAAAGAGCGATGTCAATTTGAAATTCACCCGCCGCTTCATGCGCAAACCGGGTGAAGCTCATGAACTCCGCCCCGAAAGGATACCCCGGCGGGCCAAAACCCTGAAACACGCCTTTCAACTCATAATTTTTATTCAGGACATCCTGCTGGATTTGGTTGCAGCACAAAAAGGCCGCGACCTTCGGGAGATTAAGTTCCATACGTCACCTTTTCTTTTGGCGGCCGTGGCCCCAAAGGGCCCTCGACCGGGAATAGGACGCCCCCATGAGGGAATCTTCCGGCAGTCGTTTAGGTTTTAAGTTCAAGGCCAGCCGGGCATAGGCCAATAAGCTCATAAACAAAACGATGAATCCGTCCCAAAGCGTTGTTCCCGCCCGGTAATAGGCGATTCCCACCTTGAAATCATTATCGATTTTAAATCCCCGCCTGGCGGAAATAAGGGCTATTTCTTGCGCGCAGGAATAACCCACTCCCGTATAAAAATCCAAAATAGGCCTCAACGTCTTAACTTTCAAAAAACGAAGGCCGGACTCCACGTCGTTGTAGCGCATCCCCGACAATACGGAATTGGTCCAGGTCAAAAACCGGTTCCCCAAAATCTTATAAAGCGGGTAAACCGAAAAATCCCTTTGAGTTAGAACCACATCCACCTTTTTATGGATAAAATATTTGACGATTTCACCGATATATTCGGGCTTGTGCTGCCCATCGGCGTCAATGGTCACCACAATATCCCCGCCCGAGGTCTTCCCTAATTTCTCCAGGTAAAGGACGAATAAAAAACCGGTTTTGAGGGCGGCCGCCATCCCCCCGTTCGCCGGACGATCCACGACGAAGGTATTTTTCCGGTTTTTGGCGAACCGTTCCAAAATGGAAAGGCTGTCATCCATCGACCCGTCGTTCACGCATATCAGGTCATCTACCTGAGAGCCGATCCGTTCCAGAACGCCCTTTAATGTTTTGGCCTCGTTATAAATAGGAACCACGGCGATAATTTTAGGCAAGCCATCCTCTTTAGTGCGGAGTGATAAAACAAAAAAACCCGAACCCCGGGAAAGGGATTCGGGTTTTCCGCGTCACGGCTTAAAACAAAAATTCTTCGTAGGACTTGCTCAAGTCCGTCGTCGGCAGGTTGCTCGCGTCGTAGTAAGGAACCTTCGCCGGCGCGTATTTTTTAAGCATCGGCGCCTGGGCCTGCATGCGCTCGACATAAGTCGGAAGTTTTATTTCATAAAAAATTCCGACGGGCGCCCGCTCCCCGTGATAATGAGCCATCTCAAAAGCCCTCTTTTGTTTTTCGGCGACCTCATCAAAGTTCGTCGGATCCTTCACCGAACCGTCATGTCCTGCGTCATTGATGTTGAACACCCTGGAAACTTGCGTGTTTTCTCCGGGGCCCTTTACCTTTTTGTTGAACCATTCAGCCGTATGGAGGTCGTTGAAAGTGGGGCAGGGCTGAAGGACGTCTAAAAGCGCCATGCCCTTGTGCTCGATCGCTTTCTTGATCATTTCTTTCATGTGTTTTCCGTCAAAGGCATAGCAGCGGCCAATCCAAGTGTAGCCGGCGCTCAAGGCCAAGGCCAAGGGCTGGATGGCGTCATTGGTATTCGGGAGAGGCAGTGATTTTGTCTGCTGGCCCCTTCCTAAGGTCGGCGCGGCCTGGCCCTTTGTTAAACCGTAGACTTCGTTGGTCATGACAATATAGGCCATATCCACATTACGCCGGCCGGCGTGCACAAAATGACCGGCGCCTATTCCATAACCATCCCCGTCTCCGCCCACGGCGATGACTTCAAGTTCCGGATTCGCCAGCTTCGCGCCGACGGCGAAGGGCAGCACCCTTCCATGAAGCGTATGAACCCCATGGCTTGCCATGTAATTGAAAACTTTTCCCGAGCAGCCGATCCCGGCGAAAACCATTGTTTCCCAGGGCGGCAAAGCCAATTCGGCGCAAGACTGCTGGAGCGATTGCAGGATTCCAAAGTCCCCGCAGCCGGGGCACCAATCGTTGTGGACATCGCTCTTATAAGCGGCAACCGTTAACGGCGTTTGAAGTTTAGAGACCATAGGTCAACACCACCTTTTCAATCGACATTCCCGTGAGGGGATCCACTTCCGTGGGAACCTGCTTTTTCGAGATTTTTTCCATCGAATCAACAATTTCATTGAGCGACATCGGTCGCCCCGTGTATTTGACAATTTGAGTGGAGATAAAAATCCCCGTCCCCATCCGGATTAAATGACCCAGCTGGGTCCCAAAGTTATTCTCAACCATGACGAGTTTTTTAGCCTTTTTCAGAATCTTTTCGCAGGCAATCGGAAAAGGATGCAGCATGCGGACAAAAAGAAAATTAACATTGATACCCTTCCCCTTCAAAATAGGAAGCGCGTCCTCGATTACTCCGTAGGTCGAACCCCAGCACACAACCGTGAAATCGGCATTCGGATCGCCTTGCAGCGTAAATTGCCGGTCTTCCGGAATCCGTTCCAACATAAGGCGATATTTGCTCATTCTTTTTTCGTGCATCTTCCGGCGGGTTTCGGGATTTTCCGTAATGTGGCCATAGTCATCATGCTCATCACCGGTCATCCAATAGGGGCTTCCCTCTTGGCCCGGATAGGGCCTGGAAGAAATAACCGTTTTCGAATCGGGCCTGAAGCGGGGAAATCCTTTTCCGTCCGCGATCGCCACTTCCAATTCCTGCGGGGAAGCCAGCCGGCCCCGGTCAATCAACAAGTGATCTTCTTTAAAAGGCGGAATGGTTTCGAGGCTGTGGGTCAGAAACTTATCGTTCAGTATGACAACCGGCGTCTGAAAATTGTCGGCGTAATTAAAAGACTCAAAAGCCAGCTGAAAATGATCGTTAATCGTGGAAGGCGCCATCACTAATCGGGGATATTCCCCGTGCCCGCCAAAAGCCGCGAACATTAAATCGCCCTGTTCATTACGCGTGGGCAACCCCGTCGACGGGCCGCCGCGCTGGTAATTAAAAACAACGATGGGCACCTCATTCATTCCGCCCCAACCCATGCCTTCCGCCATCAAACAAAAACCCGGTCCCGAAGTGGCGGTGGAAGCGCGGACTCCCGTGGTAGCCGCTCCCAGGGCCATGTCCATGGCCGCGATTTCGTCCTCACACTGGACAACGGCGATCCCGTATTCGGGATGGCTTTCCAAATAATTACTTTCATCCGTCGCGGGACTAATCGGGTAATAAGATTGGTAACGGCAGCCGGCCTTAAGCTTGCCCAATGAAGTAGCTTGAGCGCCGTTAATCAAGAGGCGCTTCGGAGTGTTTTTCTTCGGCTCCAGATGATAGGGAAATTGATCATGCATCTCGTCGGGAAGAGCGTCCACGGCCTCGTAGGCTTTTTTCACGGCCGCCATGTTCGGAGCGACCAATTTGGCTTTTTTTCCCGTGAACAACCGGGATAAGGTTTCTTCCATTTGAGAAATATCCATCCGAAGAAGGGCCATGGAAGCGGCCACCGCGATGGTATTTTTCATGATGGACAAGGTTCCGTATTCCATCCCCGTCACTTCGGCCACATGGCGGATAACGGTATTGAAATCAATCGGCAGAGTGATAACCCCGGATTTTAAGTTAAGGTCATCGAGCATAATCTTCGTCGGGTCATAAATGAGAGCCCCGCCCTTCACGACTTCGTGGGAATGGAGCCGGGCGGTGGAATCCTCGAAAGTGGCGAGGATATGAACATCGTCCACGTGGCTGTGAATGGGTTTATCCGAAACCCGAACTTGAAAGTAGCTGTGCTTTCCTTTGATATTAGAGTGGTACTCGCGTTTTCCAAAAACCCATAAGCCCGCTGTCGCGCAAGCTTGGGAAAAAAGATTCGCCGAAGAATCAACTCCGGTCCCCTGAGGACCCCCAATCATCCAAGCTACTTCATTCAAAACTTTCATGGATCCCTCTCCTAGGAACGCTTAAACGCCAAGCCAAAGATGTTAAACCGTCATAAAATATACGGGTTTCTTAGTCAAAAAACAATTCGATAGGTTATTTTTTAAGCGTTTTCAATCTGGGCTCAACCGGCCATTTGGGGCTTAAATCAGCTATATTTACCCCGTTGATTTGCCAAAACAAGATTCTTCCCCGCGCGCGCTCCATCCGTCAAGGTCGGCTCTTCAATTACGTTCTTTGCTCTCCTGTTTGCGAAGCTTTTCAAGAAGAACCCGTTTTCGCGATTCATGGACGCGGGGTTGCGGCTTTATAACCCAGACTTTTCTTATTTTTTTCGGTTTTGGTTTTTTCAAGTGAAAATCCAATACAAGAAGGATGAGGGGAACAAAACCGGACGTTCCTGTTCCCCATTATCCAATTATGGCTTAAAATTCAAACAGGTATTTTTTATCTCGAAACCGAACGGCTAACGACTTGGTCAAGATCCCCCAGCCAAACCTTAACCTTCTCTACCCGCCCGCTGGTGTCCTTGCTTCTATTTTTACCGCCGCCTTTGCCCTTTATCTTGTGACCCTTAATCCGGCGCTCTTTCGAAACGACTCACCTGAAACCATCACCGCCTGCGTCACCCTGGGAGTATCCCACCCCCCGAGCTATCCACTGCACAGCCTGCTGGGCCGTCTATTTTCACTTCTACAAATCGGCAACCCTGCTTTTACCTTAAATCTATTTTCCGCATTTCTATCGGCTATTGGCGTCTGTTTATTCGCCGCCAACATTTGGGCCATCATTGTTTCGATAGAACCTTACGCCGCGAAACCCATCCTCGTCTTATCCGCCTTTTCCGGATCTTCGGCTTTCGCCCTTTCAAACAATTACTGGAGCTGTTCCCTTTCGGCCAAAGGCGGAATCTATATTCTTCAAATGGTCGCCGACCTCGCCTTACTCCTTTCAGTTCTTCAAGTATCGCGGGGCGGACAACTCACGAGAAATCGGGCAACTTACTTCTATTTTCCACTTTTCATATTTTCCCTGGGGTTCGTTAACCACTGGCCGACTCAAACACTTTTAATTCCAGCGTTTTATTTAATCACCCTCAAACCTATCTCCGCGGGCGTCTTTAAAAAAATAAGGACCGAACCAAAAATAATTTTCACCGCCTCGTCTTTGTTTTTGCTGGTCTTAAGCCTTTATCTCTACCTTCCCCTCCGCTCCAATTTAGACCCGGAATTGAATTTCGGCGTTCCCACCACCCTCCCTCGATGGGTGGCGTCGATTTTCCGCCTTAACTACGCGCACCAAGAAACCCTGTTGTCCGCCGTCCCCACGGCCCTATCCACCATCGCCGATAAAGGTGCCTATATATTCCGCCGCCTTTGGGGTGAGTTTCATCCCCTTGCCTGGCCCTTCTTTTTCCTGGGCGCGATTTTCCTTTCAAGGAAAAAATACTATCTTGTCTTTTTTTCTTCGCTTATTCTCGTTGTCATTTCAGCCAGTTTATTCTATTTAAGCGTTCCGCCGGTTGATTTTTGGCACCTCGACGATCACCTGCTCACCTTGAATTGGGCCTTCGGCCTCGTGGTTTCAGCGGGCCTATACTGGACCCTGCTTCAAATGAACCGCGTTTCCTTTTTCCGTTTTTCGCCCCTCCTCAAGGCTTGTCTTTGCGCCGGTCTCACCGCGGGCCCACCCGCTCTCATTTTCGCGAAACATATTTCTGTCAATGATCAAAAAAACGAGTTTCTTTATTACGGGTATGGGTTAAGCGGTCTTAAATCCATGGAAAGAAATTCCATCTATTTCGCCGAGTCGGACTATGACTATTTTTCCATGCTTTACTTGAAGTCGGCCGAAGCTAAAAGAAAGGACGTTGTTCTGCTTTCGACTCCTTTTTTATCCAATCCTTACGAATATCCACTGATCCAAAAAAATTACCCTGATTTAACCCGGACGGGCGTTTCCCTGCCGTCGAAATTAACGGACGAAACTTCGTTTTTTGCCGCGCTTCAAAACGGCGCCATTGACCGCCCCCTTTATTGTTCTTTTTCAAACGGGGCCTTCGAACAAATGGCGCTCCAGCACTTTCCCTCTTTTTATTTTCAACCATCCGGGATCCTTATCAAATGCCTGGGTTCGTCCGCCCCACCCACCGCCCAAAGCCTAGTTCCCTTTTTAAATGATTTTTGGGAGCATTATCTAAGCCATGAAAAGAGGAGTCCCAATCCTATCAATGGTCTTCTGCTTGGGTTTTGCGCCTATCCCTTCACCGATGCGGCCTATTACTTGGAACTCCGGCGCGATTTTTCCCGCTGGGATTGGTTTTACGATAGGGCCCTGAGCCTCATCCAAATTAAGAGCTGGCTTGCGGAAGAATGGGAGAAAAAAGGCGAGGGGGATCTAGGGGCAGGTAAAAACCAAGAGGCCCTGGCTGCTTTCGAGGAATCGGCCCTGGAACATTTGAAAGCGGGCGAGTTCGAAAAAAGCAGGACCTGCCTCCAAAAGGCGATTACGCTGGATCCCGCCAACCAAACCTTAATAGAAATCTTAAACCGTGTGAAAATGGTTCCCGAAAAATAAAAAAACCCAGCCCCTCTTTCGAGGAACTGGGTTCGTTTAAAAAATCCCGG
>CAZHFP010000060.1:0-14932 GCA_964531065.1 uncultured bacterium | reverse complement strand
AGGAGGGTGTTGAATGAAATTTCGTCCATTGCATGACAGGATTTTGGTGGAACGCGTTGGTGAGGAAGAAAAGACGAAGACCGGCATTATTATTCCGGACGCGGCCCGCGAGAAGCAGCAGAAGGGCAAAATCATCGCGGTCGGCAACGGCCGGGTGAACGACAAGGGCGAAGTCCTCAAGCTGGATGTGAAGGTAGGCGACGTGATCTTGTTTGAGAAGTACGGCGGGGAAGACCTGACCATTGACGGCAAGGAATACGTCATCTTGAAAGAAGAAGGCGTCATTGGAGTGGTGGAAGCTTAGTACAAATCCAAAAACCAGCAGTTAACGAATCATTCGTACGGGTAAGGCATGCCTTGCCCCTACACAGACAAATTCCAGGAGGAATGAAAAATGGCTAAGCAGATTATTTACGGAGAAGAAGCCCGCAGGGCCCTGCAGCGCGGTGTGGACAAATTGGCGAACGCGGTCAAGGTGACCTTAGGTCCCAAGGGACGCAACGTGGTGTTGGACAAGAAATTCGGCTCCCCGAATATCACCAAGGACGGCGTCACGGTCGCGAAGGATATCGAGTTGGAAGACGCCTTTGAAAATATGGGCGCCCAGATGGTGAAGGAAGTGGCTTCCAAGACCAATGATGTGGCCGGCGACGGTACCACGACGGCGACGGTTTTGGCGCAGGCGATTGTCCGCGAGGGTCTGAAGAATGTGACCTCGGGAGCCAATCCCATGTCCCTCAAAAGAGGCATCGACAAGGCCGTTGAAGCGGTGGTTGCCGAGTTGGCCAAGATTAAAACCGACATCAAGGGCAAGAAAGAGATCGCCCAGGTCGCGACGGTTTCCGCCAATGGCGACAAGAAGATCGGTGATATCATCGCCGAGGCCATGGAAAAGGTCGGCAAGGACGGCGTCATTACCGTTGAGGAAGCCAAGAGCATCGATACCACGCTGGAAGTGGTGGAGGGTATGCAGTTTGATCAAGGCTACCTTTCCCCCTATTTCGTCACCAACGCGGACCGCATGGAGTGCGAGGTTGAGAACGCCTACATCCTGATCCACGAAAAGAAAATCGGGAGCATGAAGGACCTTCTGCCGGTGCTGGAAAAAGTCGTGCAAAAGGGCCGTCCGCTTTTGATCATCGCCGAAGAAGTTGAGGGAGAGGCTTTGGCCACCCTAGTGGTGAATAAAATCCGCGGAACCTTCGTCTGCGCGGCCGTCAAGGCCCCGGGCTTCGGCGACCGCCGCAAGGCCATGCTGGAAGATATCGCCATCCTAACCGGCGGCAAGTCCATCACGGAAGATCTGGGCATCAAGCTCGAGAACGTGAAGTTGGAAGACTTGGGCCAGGCCAAGAAAGTGGTCATTGACAAGGACAACACCACCATCATGCAGGGCGCGGGAGTGAAGAAGGACATCGAAGCCCGCTGTGAGACCATCCGCAAGCAGATCAAGGAAACCACCAGCGATTACGACCGCGAGAAGCTCCAAGAGCGCCTGGCCAAGTTGGTCGGCGGCGTGGCCGTTATCAACGTGGGAGCCGCGACCGAAGTTGAGATGAAGGAAAAGAAGGACCGCGTGGATGACGCCTTACACGCGACCCGCGCCGCGGTGGAAGAGGGAGTTGTGCCGGGGGGCGGAGTCGCGCTTCTTCGGACCATCAAGTCCCTGGACGCCCTGAAGCTTTCGGGCGATGAAGCCATCGGCGCTAACATTGTGCGCCGCTCCTTGGAAGAACCGCTCCGCCAGATTGTCAGCAACGCGGGCGGCGAAGGATCCGTGGTCATCGCCAAGGTTCTCACAGAGAAGCAAAATGTGGGCTACAACGCCGAAACCGGCGAGTACGAGGACCTGGTGGCGGTTGGAATTATTGATCCGACCAAGGTCGTGAGATACACTTTGCAGAATGCCGCCTCGATCGCGGGCCTGATGCTGACGACCGAGACGCTCATCACCGACATTCCGGAGAAAGACAAGGCGGCCCCGATGGGCGGCCCCGGTGGAATGGGCGGCATGGGCGGAGGAATGGACTACTAAGCCGGGGGAAACTCGGAATTAGTAATTCGTAATGAGGAGTTAGTAATTGTCGATAAAAGCCCCCGGGGAAATCTCCGGGGGCTTTTTTGTTTCTGGGTGGACGGTTCCAGCGCCCCGTTGGCGTTGACACACCCTGGGGGAAACTCTATGATTTACCCACTGATTTCAATCGATTTGGGTTAAAACCCTTGAAACCGTGAAGTGAAAACAGGAATGGAGCGCCTCATGTCACCAGGATGGATCGTGGGTATCGTTATCGGCTACGTTCTATTTAATCTGGGCCTTTGGAAGTCCGACTCTACCCCCAAGCCCGAGGATACGCTCTGGGCCATGGTGATGCTGGGCGGGACCATCCTGATGTTTCTCTCGGTTCTACTTTGGGCGGTTCCCAACTTTTTTTCTTAAGGCATTTAGCTGGTTCACAAATGGATAACTTCTGGAGGCGTTTGAAATGAAAGAGTTTCCAACCGAAGAGCAAGCGAACCAAGCGGTCCTGATCCTTTCCATTTTGGTTCCCATCGTTGGTTTGGCCTTGGGCTTTTACCAAAACTCTAAAGTGAGAAAAGACGAAAAGAAAATTCTCTGGATAAACACGGCCATCTGCGTCTTGGTGGGCCCGGTGATCTGGTTCTTCTGGCAGGTTTATAACTCCATCGAGAATTATTACGGTTTGGACTCACTTAAGGCTTTAAAAATTAATTTTTGCATCGCGGTCGTCCTGGGGGCGGTCTTTTTTGTCCTCTTTACTTACGCGCCCCGTTTGGTTCTGGGGCCGCCGGCTCTTAAGCGGAAGAAGTAAATCCAAAGATCGGCTGGAAGCTGTTAGCGGTTAGCTTTTAGCTAAAAGCCAAAGGCTAACCGCCAATGGCTATCCTCTAAGCTCTTTTGAACGGTATGAACGTCTAAATGCCCATGAAACCATCTGATCCACTCTCCATTCTTAATGAAGTGCGCCGGTTGGAAATCATCACCCGGGGCTCGGTCGATACTCTCTTGCGGGGTTTTTATAAGAGTACTTTCCGAGGCAGAGGATTAGAATTCCACCAGGTCCGGGAATACAGCCCAGAGGACGATTACCGCGCCATCGATTGGAACGTCACCGCCCGCCTCAATTCCCCTTTTGTGAAAACGTTCGTTGAGGAGCGGGAGCTTCAACTGGTTTTCGCCGTCGACCTCTCCGCTTCCCTTTGGACCGGGACAGGGCCGGCCAGCAAAAGGGAAACCGCCCTGCGCCTCTGCGCGGTTCTGGCGTTTGCCGCGGTTCAACAGCAGGACCGGGTGGGGCTTTTAGTGTTTACCGACCGGGTAGAGTATTACATTCCGCCCAAGCGCGGCAAAGCCGCCACCATGAGGGTTCTTCGGGAATTGATTCAATTCAAGCCCGCCGGCAAAAAAACCGATTACAAGCCGGCTTTTCAGATGCTCTCCCGGGTCTTAAAACGCCGGAGCGTTTTGGTCCTCATTTCCGATTTCACCGAAGCCATCCCCATGGAATCGGCCAGCGTTTTGGCCCAGCGCCACGACTTAGTGGCGGCGGTCCTCAAGGATCCGATTGAGGCTCATTTCAAGCTTCCCGCCCGGCTGGCGGTAAGGGATCCGGAGTCGGGACGGGTCGGTTATCTTTCCCCTGGTTCGGCCAAGGCCCTGCGCGAGGCAAACGAGTTTCGGGAAAACCAATTGTGGGCCCTGACGGCCAAGGGCGCGGACCGGGTGGACATTGAGTCGGGTAAGGACGTGGTGGCTTCCCTGGTGAAGTTTTTCAAGAAGCGTATTGAACGACAGGGAAGGAGGTAACGGCGATTAGGAATTAGAAATTAGTCATTAGGAATTAATGTTTTGAAGATACGCTTTAAATTCCTAATTCCACATTCCTAATTCCTGATTTTCGTTGAGGACTATGGATATTCACGGACTTCACTTTGCCGATCCGGTTTGGCTCTTGGGGCTGGGAGCTCTGCCCTTTATCGCCCTGGCCGTCTTTTTTATTTCCAGGGCCAAGCATTCCACTTTTGCCCTGGGAAATCCAAGGTTAGTGCGGTCCGTTTCCGGAATTTTTTCCGTCCAAGCCATTCCAACCGTCCTGCGTTTGGCCGTATTGGTCCTCTGCCTGGTTGCCGCCGCCAAGCCCCAGGCGGGGAAGAAAAAAATTGAGGAGAAAAGGCCGGTCACCGATCTGTTTGTGGCATTGGACGTTTCGGGCTCGATGATCACGAACGACCTGAAGCCCAACCGGATTACCGCCGCCAAAAAGATTCTTGGCGAATTCTTGGATCAGGTCCAGAACGCCCGGATGGGTTTGACGATTTTCGCCCGTTTCAGCTTCACCCAATGTCCCTTGACCACCGACGTGGGACTCGTCAAACAACTTTTGGGGAACGTGGAGTTGTCATCGGTCAAGGCGGATGGGACCGCAATCGGCGACGCCCTCGTGTCCTGTTTGAACCGGCTGAAGAACGGAAGAGGCAAGTTGGGAAGCCCGACTTCGGATAATCCCTCGGTGGTTTCGAAGCTATTCGGCGATAAAACCGCTCCCGAGGAAGAAGCGGCGAACAACCAGGCCATTATCCTCCTCACCGACGGCGGGGACAATGCGAGCCAGATTCATCCCCTGGCGGCGGCTAAGATCGCGGTAGCTCAGGGAGTGAAGATTTACACCATTGGTGTTGGCAGCAAGGATAGGGTTCCGGCCTTGGCGATGTACCCGGACGGCCATGTGGGGCCCTTTATTGACCAACGGACCGGACGAATGGCCTTAAGTGAACCGGCCGATATGGGACTTTTGAACGAGATCGCGCGTCTAACGGGTGGGAAGTCTTATGCCGCGACCGATAACCACGCCCTCCAGGCTATCCTGGAGGAGATAGCTAAATTGGAAAAAAGGGACGTTTCGGTAACGTCCCACTGGGAATACCAGGAACTGGCGTCCTACTTTTTGCTCGCCGCTTTTTTACTGTTGGCGTTGGATATTGGACTAGAAACGACCCTCTTGAGAACTCTCCCATGATGGGGAGCTCTCAAGAATTAGAAATAAGGAATGCGGAATTAGGAATTTAAGTTGTCGTTTTAATTCCTAACTACTAATTCCTAATTACTCATTGGAGTTGAAGTTGCATATAGCGAACGAAACATGGTTTTGGCCCCTCCTGCTGCTTTTCGCGGCGTGGATGTTTTTTGCCCTCTACACCCTTTGGCGGGACCGGCGGGATCTGGCGCTGTTAGGCAGCCAGAATTTGGTGCTGTCGCCGGGTTTGGTTTGGGGGCGCAGGGTGATCCGTTGTTTTTTTCTTCTGGCGGGTTTGGGTTTGATGTTGGCGGGAGCGGTGCGGCTACAAGGCAAGCCGGTCCCTGAAGATTTAAACTTGCGGGGAATCGACGTCATGATCGTCCTGGATGTTTCTAAAAGCATGATGTCCCAGGACATGGTCCCCAACCGGTTGGGCGCGGCCAAAAAAGCCCTCTTGTCCTGGATTCAAAGCCGGGACGGCGACCGGGTGGGACTGGTGGTCTTCGCCGGGGAAGCGCTGGTTCAGGTGCCCTTGACGATGGATCTGGAAGCGGTCTCGCTGGTCCTGGACCGGGACGACGTGGACGCGGTGGACCGGGGCGGAACGGATATCGGAAACGGCATCCGGACGGCGCTGGCTTCCTTTCCCAAGGATGACCAGAATAAAAGAGGGAAAGTCATTTTGCTCATCACGGACGGGGAAGATACGGATGGGGCTTCCAACGTGGAACAGGCCTGCGCGGATGCCAAGGAAAAAAACGTGCCCGTGGTTTCGGTGGGAATCGGCACCCGGCAGGGACAGGCCATTCCTGACGGCGTCTCCTTTTGGGGTGAGGCGAATTTCAAGAAAGACCGTTCCGGAAGGACTGTTATCAGCCACTTGGATGAAAAAACCTTGTCGAGGATCGCCGACGCGACGGGCGGAGTCTTTATCCACGGGGACAGCGACGAGGGCTTGTCTTCCATTGAGGGCACATTGAACGGCTTGCAGAAAACCATGATGAAGGGCCAAGGCGCGATGAGGCGCGAGGAGATGGCGCCATCGTTCGGGGCCTATTCGGCAGGGGCTTTGCTGTTATCGGCGCTGTTGTAAAGAAGTGGCGCGAAAATGTTTAAAAGTGAAAAGGTGTAAAAGTATGAAGTTACATTTTATTAAACTTTTTGGATTTTCTTTACGTCGTTGCGTCTTCGCGCTGACTTTGGGTCTGGCGCCTTCGGCGCATTCTTTTTCCCTGTCCCCGGGACGGGACGCATATGAGAAAAAAGATTACGAGTCGGCGGAAAAGGTATTCGGGGAAAAGGCCCAAAAATCCCCGGATGACCTGTCGAATGTCTACGCCTGGGGAAATTCTCTTTATCAATTGGGCAAATATGAAGAAGCGGAAAAGGCCTACGAGCAGGCCCTCCAAAAGAAACAGGATTTGGAACAGGGCTGGTACAACCTGGGAAACTCGGTTTTTCAACAGGATCGGTACAAAGACGCCATCGAGGATTATCAAAGGGCCTTAGGGCTAGATCCGAAGGATGAGGACGCAAAACACAACATGGCTTTGGCGGAAAAAAAGCTCAAAGAAAATCCAAAAAAAGATAAGAGTGATAAAAAGAAGAAGGAAGACCAGAAAAAGAAACAAAATCAGGACAAGCAACAACAATCGCAGCAGTCTTCCGATCAGCAAAGTCAGTCCCAAAAGAAAAAAGATGGGAACAAGAAAGAGGACGAGAAGGGTTCGAAACAGGCCGGTGGGAACCAAAAGGATCAAAATAAAAAAGGCGGGGACCAGCCTGGACAAGACCTGTCTTCCGGCCCGGAAGAGAAGGCCCGGCAAAGACAGGCGGATCAACAGCGGCAGGAACAGGCGAAGAAGGAACTGGGTTTAAACGATAAGCAAATTGAAACCTTGATGGCTCAAATGCAGAAGCAGGAAGAACAGACCCAGCAATATTACTCGGCAAATCCGAAAAAAGACCAGCGGCAACAGGGAAACATGTGGAATTTCCTGCCGAAGGATCAGCAGAACTTCATGCGCCAGTTTTTCGGCAAGCCTCAAAAGCAGCAAGAGGTGCAGGAAGACTGGTAGTTAAAAACCGTCCTCCGCTGTTCGCTCTCCCGACTTCGCCAAGGCTGCGCCGAGGCGAGCCGTCGTCCGCGAGAATAAAATAAATCCCTCTCCCTTGAGGGGAGAGGGTGGGGTGAGGGTGCATTTTGATTAAATGGAGTATTGGAGTCGAAGGGTTGGATTTGACGGGAAAAAAGGTAAAATAACGCTTCAATTTTTAACAGGGTGCTGAAAAAGTGTTTTACACCCTGTCTACAGCCCCGTGTTAGGAGCGAATTGAATTAAACCCCTTGTTTTAAAAGGGGTGATTCGCGACGGAGATAGGAAAAAGTCCGGTTCTTGGACTTTTTCATCATCCTGTTAAAGGAAAAGAACCATGAAGACCCGGATGAATATGATTAAGCGCGGGGTTTGCTTAGCCCTCTTTGTTTTTACCTCTCCTGGTTTTGCCCAACAGACGGAAGTGGGCCTGCGCATGGAGGTGGACAAACGCCAGGTGGAAGTTGGGGATGATTTGACAGTGACCCTGGAGTTTAAGCAATTGGGAAGCGGGAACGCCTCGGTGATGGGTGACCCCCAGATCCCAACGCCCGAGCATTTGGAAATTCGGGGCACCTCCTCGGCGACCCAGGTCACTATCATCAACAACCAGACGGCCGCCATTTCCACCACCAAATTGCATTTGACGGCGACGAAGGCCGGAGTCGAGACGCTGGGTCCGGCCCTTTTGCTTTACCAAGACGCCCAGGGACAGAAAAGAGAGATCAAATCCAACGTGGCGACGGTCACGGTGGTGGAGAAAACGGGTTTTTCCCTTTTTGGAAAGAAGAAAGCGGCTGATCCGAATCTGAATCAGCCGCCCGCGAACCCGCCCCCGCCGGCCCAGCCGGCGGAGGATGATTTGCGCGGTTTAAAACCATTACTACCGGAGTCAAACATGCTCATCAAGCTCGTATTTTGGCTGATGCTGTTGGGAGCCATTGCCGTCTTTGTCTGGAGGATATTGCGGAAGCCGGCAAAATCCAGCCAAGCTCCGCTTTTGGGAAAACCGGCCCAATTGAAGGACGCCTGGAAGAAATTGGGCAACGAGGAGTTATCGGGAAAAGAATTCTGCTTAGGGCTTTCGAACCTGGCGAGAGAGTGCGTTCAGTACCGGTTTAATTTCCCGGCGGTAGATTCCACGACCGAGGAAATTCTTAAAATTCTTCCGGGGCATAAGCCGACAGGGGATGAAATGGCGGCGGTGGAAAAAATACTGAAGACCTGTGACCGCGTCCTCTACGCCGACGCGAATCTGGTTGGCCGAGATAATTTAAGAAGCCTGTGTTCGTCGTTATTGCCGAAGGCGCAAAAAAACTGAAATTCAGCTGGCGGCTGACAGCTGTCAGCTGATAGCTATCTTAAGGAGTTATCATGGCAACGCAAAATGAGGAACTGACCCAGGAAGGGCAGAGGTTAAGCGAGCAATTCCATAAGGTCCGCGAGGAAGTCCAGAAGGTGATCGTGGGACAGGACGATCTGATCGAGAGGCTCTTGCTGGGCCTCTTGGCCCGTGGGCACTTATTATTGGAAGGCCTTCCCGGTTTGGCGAAGACCCTGGCCATCAAGACTCTGGCGGAGGCCTTGGGGGTTTCCTTCAGCCGCATCCAGTTCACGCCCGATCTTCTGCCCTCCGATCTTTTGGGAACCCGCATCTATATGCCGGCCAAGGGTGATTTTAAAACCCAAAAGGGGCCGGTCTTCGCCAATCTGGTCCTCACCGATGAAATCAACCGTGCCCCGGCGAAGGTCCAGTCGGCCCTTTTGGAGGCCATGCAGGAACATCAAGTGACCATTGGGCCGGACACGTTCAAACTCGAGGAGCCCTTTTTCGTCATGGCCACCCAGAACCCCATCGAGCACGAGGGAACCTATCCCCTGCCCGAGGCCCAAGTCGACCGGTTCTTCATGCGCATCCAGGTCAGCTATCCGAATTTCGAGGACGAGAAGGAAATCATTACCCGCATGACGAGCGGTGTCTCGATTAAAACCAAGGAGATCCTATCCACTGAATCCATCCTGAAAGCCCAAAGGGCCGTGGATGGAATATTCGTGAGCGAGCATTTGAAAGACTATATCGTCCACCTGGTGGCCGCCACCCGCCGGCCTAAGGATTACCAATTGGACTCCTTAACGCCCCTGATCGAGTATGGAGCCAGCCCCCGGGCTTCCATCGGATTGACGGTGGCGGCGAAAGCCCGGGCCTTCTTAAACGGCCGGGGATACGCCACGCCGGAGGATGTGAAGGCCTTAGCGGCGGACGTGATGCGCCACCGGCTGATCCTGACATACGAGGCGGAAGCGCAGAACATGACCACCGATGATGTCGTGGTTCAAATTCTTGGTAAGGTTCCGGTTCCATGAACACTCGTCATCCGTCGTCCGTCATCCGGCGTTCGCTTACAGTCTTTAGGAAAATTCTGACGACGAACGACGGACGACGGACGACGATTTTTTGCGTTTTGGCGCTAGCGTTGGTTTTTTCTGTCGGCTGCCATTCCAAACCCAAGTTTACCGAAGGGACCCTTCCTCTGCCGCCGGCGGTGGATAGCGGCGTCTACGACGGCCAGTATGTCCAGACCGATTACGGATTTGGGTTTCCCCTGCCTTCAAAATGGATTTATCTGCGCCTTTCCGCCGACCAGGAAGAGGACGAGGTGGGGCGTTTTTGCGATCCCGCCCGGCAAATGATCGCGAGGGTATCGGTCCAGATCCGCGACGCGAACGTCAAATTTTCGGGGAACGATTGGGGCGATGGCGCGCAACAGAATTTGAAAGACCACCAGTTCAAAATCAAGAAAAGGGAAGGATCCAAGGAGTGGAAAACATCCGATTCCGGATCTTGGACCGAGGTTTCTTTCCGCGTGACCGACCCGAGGGCGGGGGAGTGGGCGGATGAGGAATGGGCCCTGGCGAAGGACGATTTGCTCATCAGCGTTAACGCAACCCTGCCCGCGAAGGCCGCGGACACGGAAGCTGGAAAAAAACTATTTAAATCCTTGGAAGGCTGTTTGACCCAGATCCATTGGTACCGAGCGGTCGGGCCCCGGGGTATTTCGGTGGAGCGTTTTGAGCTCCAGCATTTTACCGAAGGCTTCCGCCAATCCCTGGAAAGCCGGTCCCTGTCCAAGACCGGGGTTTATTTCGACGAGATGTACCCGGAAAGGGCGAAGTGGATCGCTTGGTACCAGCAGTTGGTTTCGGGCGCTCCGGCTTCTTTCGAGTTAAAGGCGGAATTGTCGGGCCTGGTGATTAACGGGGATTTGGCCACGGCCACCTTCACCATGACCCGCAAGGATAAAAACGCCTCCAAAACTCAAAAAAACGACCGAAGTTTCAATCTATCTAAAAAAGAAGGCCACTGGGAAATCGTGAGCCCGGCGGACAAGAACTAGGACCCATCGGAGGCTTTATGCGGGGGCGGCCCCTCCCGGGCGGCGCGCCTGGACGCCCGGGCCTCGCTATTGGAAAAGGAAATTTTTGAGGAAATTATTATTTTTAATTTTTCCAATTCTTGCGGCCTCCAGCTGCGGTCCCTTGTCGGAATATTTTAACCAAGAGGGCGCGGCGGCCTTCTCCCGCCGTGATTTTGCCGCTGCTCAAAAGGAATTTAGACGAGCGGCTTTACTCAGTCCTTTCAATGCCGCCATCCATAACAATCTTGGCTTTGCACTTTATCAATCGAAGAATGCTTTGGGCGCGGAATCGGAATTTTTCAAGGCCCTTTCAGACCACCCCAATAAAACCATCCTGCGGCAAATCCGGATAAATCAAAGCCTTCTTTACGGTGAACCTGGTTCATGGGAGGGAATTCCCAACCATAGGGAATGGCTCCTGAAGAGTGTGGGAGTTTTAAACGAGTTGTTGAAAAAAGAACCGGACAATGCGGAATTTCATATGAGGCTTGGCTTCGCCTATTTCCAAACGGCCAACCCCGGCGGGGGATTTCTGGAAATGGACAAGGCGGTCCAATTTGCGAACCCACAAGTGGTTGCCCGTTATAGTTCACAACCAGTTCAGGGAGCATTGTCCATCTTGGATCAAATACAGGCTTTTTATTTACGGATTCGATATTACAAAAAGGCCTCTGAAGTCCAGAAACGCATCAAAGACCTTAAAGAATCAAAATAAGCCCTTTTTTCATCTTCTTTCTTAAAGTTTGACGGAGTTTAGTTAAAGCGTTAAACTTGTGCACAAATACGGCCAATCGAAACCTTTATGAGCCTCACTGACCGGAGGCGGGGTACCTATTGACCTTGCCCTCCTTCCGGTTGTCTCCGGGTTTCAAGGCGGATTTTTATAGAACCTTTGAAATCTCACCGGGTCAATAACCCTTTTCGGGTATGACCCCTTAGGTCCATCTATGCGGAAGATTCCTCAATTTATCGCCGGGTTGTTCATTGCCTCGGCCCTTTTAATCCTTTCGGCCTTTGTGACCAACCAAAACGCCAACGTCGTCATCGGCCACCAGGTATTTACCTCTGGATCTCCTAATGATACCCCGGCCAACGGCAACACCCTCGACTCGCCGGTCGCGGTGAATTTCGACGGAACGCATTTTTTTGTTTGCGACAACGGGAATAACCGGGTTTTGGTTTATAACGGCATTCCAACCTCCAATAATGCCGCGGCAAATTTCGTCATCGGTCAGCCCGATCTTAGCTCCAACCTGCCGAACCAGGGCCTGGCTTCTCCGGCGGCTTATACCCTTAACGAACCCAATGATGTCTATAGCAACGGAACAACACTTTTTATCGCCGACACCGGGAATAACCGGGTTTTGGTTTATACACCTATTCCAATCTCCAGCAATCCTTCTGCCCAATTTGTCCTCGGCCAAAGCCTCTTCAACACCACTGGAGCGGCACTAAGCAGTTCGGGCCTGGACACGCCTGAGGGGGTGTTCGCCTCCGGGACTACTCTCATCGTGGCGGACACCAATAACTGGCGGGTCTTGCTCTACAATATTGCCTCAATTAGCAGCGGGCAGGTGGCCAACGTGGTCGTGGGGGCAAAGAATTTTGTTTCCCAGAGCAACGGGAATGGATCCGTCACTCAAATGTACAACCCCCAAGGGGTTTGCGTGGCCGGTACTACCCTGGTGGTGGCGGATTCGGGCAACAGCAGGGTTCTTCTTTTCAGCCCATTCCCAACGGCGAACAATCCCAGCGCGAATGTGGTCATCGGCCAATTGACGTTTGGCAATTCGGTTACCAACATCAATCAAGGCGGAAGCCCATCGGCCAGCAGCATGAGCGATCCGGCAGGAGTGGGGTTCGATGGAACCAGGCTTTACGTGGTTGATACTGGTAACAACAGGACCCTGATCTTTAATTCGGTTCCTTCCTCCAATGGCGCGTCGGCCGACAGGGTCGTGGGGCAGGCGGACTTCACGTCAAACCTTGCCAACCAAGGAGCCGGGCCCACGAGTAAATCTGAATATAGCCCCACGGGCGTTTATAGCAATGGAACAACGACCGCGATCGTGGACACTCTTAATAACCGGGTGGTAGTGTTCAACAGTCTTCCCGGTACAACCAATACCGCCGCCGATGTGGAGCTTGGCCAGCCGGATTTCTTTAATATGGCCCCCAACCAGGGATCTATCCCCGATTATTTGGAAAATCCGGAATCTATCATGGTGGATTCGGCGGGCCGGCTCATCTTGTCGGATTTTGCCAACAACCGCGTTTTAATCTTCAACATTGTTCCTTCCGCCAATTACGCCGCCGCCAATGTGGTGGTGGGCCAGCCCGATTTCTCAACTACCAACCCCGGGTTGGGCCCTAGTTCTCTTAATTTGCCCTACGCGGCCTACAGCGATGGGGCGCGGCTTTATGTTTCGGATACCAATAACAGCCGGGTGCTCATCTTTAGTCCCATTCCGACGGTGAACGGCGCCTCGGCCAGTACAGTTTTGGGTCAATCGGATTTTATCAGCGGAAACCCCAACCGGGGTTTAAGCACCTGCAGTTCCACAACCATTTGGTGGCCCCGTGATTTATGGAGCAATAGCGCTGGCACCACTCTTGTGGTGACCGACAGCGGGAACAATCGGGTTCTGGTGTATGAAAACATCTCCTCCCAATTTAACGCCCCGGCCGCTGTGGAAATCGGCGAAACCGGTATGACGGATAACACCACGGGCGCGACTTCGGCCTTAACCTCCAACCAAACTCTTTTTAATCCCTGGGGAATTTTTTACGATGGAACCCGTCTCATCGTTGGAGATACCGGCGACCATCGGGTCATGATTTATAATGGAATCCCTACGGCCAATAACGCCTCCGCCAGCGTCATTGTAGGCCAATCGGGTGCCACCGGTTTTTCAGCCAACCAAAGTGGAAGCCCCACAGCACAAACATTAAACTCCCCGACCGGTGTGAATAGCGATGGGGCAAATCTCTATGTGGCCGACGAGGGCAATAACCGCATATTGATTTACAACAACATCGGCAGCCTTCCCGCGTTCAACGCGACGGCGAACGTCGTGATCGGGCAGTCTGTCATGACGGCGGCCCAGCCGAATGGGAGTTCGGGCCTCGTCAGCGCTCAAGGCTTAAGCGAGCCCAACGGAATATTCGTCAATTCAGGAAACTTATTTGTCACGGATTTGAACAATAACCGAGCCTTGATTTATTACCCGCCTACCAATACTCCGACGCTTTCCTTGACGCCGACTCGGACATTTACCGGAACCCCTACAGGCTCCGCGACTCCCACCCCGACGATCACCGGTACGCCCACCAACACGCCCACGGGATCGGCGACGCCGACGAACACCTTCACTTTTACTCCCACGAAAACCGCGACACCCACCGCCACCAACACGGCGACCGCCACGCCGACGTTCCTTTGCACTTACTCGACCTTCGGGCGGACCTGCCAGTTGGGAAGCGTATTGGCACCCGGCAACGGCATCGTCGTGGGATCCCTCTACCCTCTTTTGCAGGACGGCACGGTGGACAACTTGGCGGTTTATATATACAGCGGCACCGGGTCTGTTCAGGCGGCCCTCTACACCAACTCCGCCGGCGTGCCGCAAACCAGGCTGGCCCAATCGTCGGTCCAGGCGTCGGTGGACGGAATCAACATCCTGGATATTCCCGACACGCCCTTGGCGGCCGGCAGTTATTGGATTGTTTTCCAGTTTTCGAATAGCGCCGATGCGAGTCTGGAAGAGCAGGGAACATCGGGAACGGGAGTTTCCAGCTCCAACACGTTCGGCTCCTTCCCCGGCACCTTCTCAGTGGCGGCCTTGAACGCGAACAATTGGGACATCTACGCCAATTACTGCCCCACGGCGGTGCCCACCCCCACGGCTACCTCCACTCCGGCTTGCGCCCCGGTGACTTTTGGAAGGACCCCGACGACCGGATTGGACTGGATCTCAGACGGCCAGTCTCTCAATACCACCAAGTACGCCTTGGCGCAGGATGGGACTGTCACCGGCATGGCCGTCTACCTTTCCGCCGTGACGGACGGTTGGGTGAAGGTGGGGCTCTATTCCGACAACGCGGGGACTTCTCCTCAAAACTTAATCGTCCAGTCCCAGCCCCAGAAGGCCGTCGTGGGTTGGAATTCCTTCTCCATTCCCAACGCTCCGGTGACGGCGGGGAATTATTGGCTGGGTTTTGAAAGCCAGTGCGGAACGTCCGTGAGGTACACTTCGGGGGCGGCTGGGTCGGAATATTATTACAATTCGATCACCTTTGGTCCCTTCCCCTCGACGTTCCCTCCGGGTTTTACAGATGTGTCCAATTGGTCCATCTACGCCGTCCTTTGCCCCGCCGCGCC
>CAZHFP010000059.1:0-14993 GCA_964531065.1 uncultured bacterium | reverse complement strand
GCGGTCCTGGGTTCGGATGACGCGATTGTATCGACGGCAAGCCTGATGATCGGCGTCGCGGCATCCTCGGCGTCTAAGGAGGCCATCCTGGTCGCCGGCGTGGCCGGACTTGTCGCGGGAGCGATGTCGATGGCCGTGGGGGAATATGTTTCGGTCAGCTCCCAACGCGACGCCGAACGGGCGGATATTCAGCTTGAAAAACAAGAGCTTAGGAGGCAGCCGCAATCGGAACTGCGGGAACTCGCGATGATCTATATGAAACGCGGAATCCAAAAGGACCTTGCGATGAAAGTGGCGAGGCAACTTAGCGCGCATGACCGGCTCGGCGCGCACATGCTCGATGAACTTGGCATCAAAAATACATCCCTAGCCCGCCCGATCCAAGCGGCGTGGGTATCCGCCGCCAGTTTTTCGACTTTCGCCATGATTCCTATCCTGGCGCTCTTGGCCGCGCCCGTCGTCCTGGAAATCCCAATGATCGCAACGCTCTCGCTGGCGAGTCTTGCGGCCCTTGGCGCGCTGGGAGGCCATCTTGGCGGAGCGGCGATCGGGCGTGCTTCGTTGCGGGTTACCCTCGGAGGCGCCCTTGCGATGATTGTAACCGCCGTTATCGGCCGGTTGGTTGGCGTTACCATTGGTTAGGTGGAATGTAGGGATTTAAATCTTTTCCACGACGGGTGTCGGGTTGGACAGGTAAAATGGTTGAAACTGCGTCTCAATGAAATGAAACCATGGAAACCAAAAAGAACTATTTTTTAACCGGGCGCCTGGAATTGGCTTTTGCCGCGATGTCTGACTCCTCCGGCGCGACTTCGGGCCCCTTCGGCAGGCGGCGCGGTCCTTGAGCCCCGAAGCCCCGGCGCCGGATAACCGGCTTTATCCCCACGAGGACCCTTTGCGGATCCTCAACACCCCTGATCCCCTGGGAAAGAAACTTGAGGCCATCCACGCCCACCTCGCCAAGAGGTTCCCCGAGGTGGACCGTGTCGCGGTCGCGAGCTACGACCGGGCGACCGACCTGCTGAAGACCTTCATCGCCAGCAGCGGGCCGAGGAATACCCTCGTCTATTACGACGCGAAGTTGGCCGACTCACCCTCCCTCCGGGAAATCCTGACCGTCGGCCGACCGCGCGTCGTGGCCGACTTGGCCCTCTTCCGCGGAGGATCCCACGTCCACACCCAGGCCATCCAGGAACTCGGGTTCCGGTCGAGCTACACCATGCCGATCTTCCAGGACGGAACTTTCTGGGGATTCGTCTTCTTCAATTCGCTCAAGACAGACGCCTTCACCTCGGAGCGCTTCCCCTTCCTCGATGTCTATGGCCATCTTATCGGATCGTTGGCCACGTCCGAAATGCTGGCCGTGCGTGTCCTCGCGGCGGCGGTGAAGACCGCCCACGATATGGTCCACTTCCGCGATCCGGAGACCGGCGCCCACATCGACCGCATGTCACGCTACTCGCGCCTCATCGCGCTGCACTTGGGCGCCTCCGGCGTCCACAAGATCAACGACAGGACCATCGAGCGCATCTTCGAGTTCGCTCCGCTCCACGACCTCGGCAAGATCGGAATTCCCGACAGCGTGCTCCTTAAACAAGGTTCCCTCACGTCCCAAGAGCGGGAACTCATGAAATCGCACACCACCCGAGGTCTGGCCATGGTGGAGGACATCGCCAGGAACTTCGGGCTCGAGCACCTGGAGGGCCTGGATCTCCTGCGAAACATTGCCGAAGACCATCATGAGACACTTGATGGGCAGGGGTACCCGCGGGGCCTGAAGGGTGCGGAGATTCCGCTGGAAGCGCGCATCGTCGCCGTGGCGGATGTGTTTGACGCATTGACCAGCGCCCGGTCCTATAAGGCCGCCTGGAGCAACGAAGAGGCGTTCGCGACGCTCCGGAAGCTCTCAAAGGATAAACTGGACGCGGATTGCGTGGAAGCGTTGATCCTCAACGAGAAGAAAGTGAAGGAGATCCAGACGCAATTCCTCGACGAGGGACTGCGGGGTTCTTCGCCGCAAAAATAAAATATTCGTTTGGACGATCCAGGGCCGGAAGAGTGAGCCGGGGATTTCGACAATGGAATTGGGTTGTCCACGGCGGGATATACGCAAAAGCCGTCATCGGACGGGAATAATCACTAACTCAAGGTCAGGTCTTCCTGCTTCGCCAAGGCTACGCAGGAAGACCTGATCCCGTTGTTCGCAATGCCTGGTCTAAGGAGCGATGATTAGCTATCGAATTCGTCCATTCTTGCCACGCATAGGCTTGCCATATCACCAATGTTTTCACCTAAACCTGAAGCCAGGATCCTGCAAACGGAACGAGAACGGGACAAAGCTTCGCGCCGAATGACCTTCAAGGCTTCGGACCTGAAAGTCTTTTCATTTCGCGCGTAGATTCCTCCGAGGATGATTCGCTCGGGGTTCAAAAGGTCGATGAGGATGGAAAGGCCCATTCCCAGGTAATGGGCGCTGGTCCGAAGGATCCGGCGGGAAGCTTGATTGCCCCGTGCCGCGGATTCGCAAACGTCTTTCGCGGTGAATATTCCAGCCTTTTTCCCCATCCGCGCGATCCCGCCCCCGCTGCAGAATCCTTCAAAAGAGCCCTTCTTTCCATAACCCAGCGGTCCATCGGCTGCCAGGCGAATGTGGCCCGCCTCGCCGGCCAGATCGTTGGCGCCGCGGTAAAGATGACCCCCCAAGATGAGCCCCGCTCCCAATCCCGTTCCAAAGGTGAGGAAGACCATGTTTTGGCACCCTCGGCCCGCGCCGAATTTCCATTCCGCGACGGCACTGGCATTGGCATCGTTTTCCAGCCGGACAGGGCATTGGAGTTTTTTTTGGAGGAGGCGGACGATGGGAACTTCATCCCAACCGGGAAGGTTCGGCGGGGAGAGGATGAGGCCTTTTCGGCTGTCCAAGGGACCGCCGCAGCTTATCCCCGCCTTATGAACGGAAGAAAGTTTAAGTCCGTTGCGGAGGGTGATATCGTCGATGGTTTGGAAAAGTTGTTGGAGTATCCGCTTCCATCCGCTTCGGGGTCGGGTGGGAAAGGCGATACGGCCGCGGATCCGCATTTTTTCATCGCCCAGGACAACGGCGCATTTGGTTCCGCCGATGTCCAAGCCGAGGAGATATTTTTTGCCGCCCGGTCTTTTGGATCCCATCGGGCCATATTACCATGAACCGGCAAGGACCGGATAAGGGCGGCTTGGGATTCCCCCGTCCCCCACCAAGCCTACCGGCTTTGCCCCCCGGACAACACAAATCCTTTAATTGATTCTTTATGACAGGGAGCATAAATCATGGATGGGTAAATGTTATATTCCTTATTTGGTTGTGTGGGTGCTTCGCTGCCGGGGGATATGCCTTGGCTTGTTCCCCCATAGGAAATCCATCTGAAATCACCGAATAAAAAATTAATTTTTATCATTGGCATCCTTGTGGTGGGGTTCATGGGAGCGGCCCTGGCGGCGGCCTTGGCGGGCAACTTTTCCAAACTCAGGGACGTTTTCCGCCATTTGGGGCCTGGTTTCTTTCTTGGTTCGCTCCTTGCGTCGGGTTTGGCCTACCTGGCCTCCGCGCTTTCCTTCAACGCGCTTTTTAGGATGACGCCCTACCGCATACCTTTCCCAAAATTCTTTTCCATCATGTTCATCTCCGATACCGTCAATTTCATCGTCTCCTCGGCGGGCCTGTCCAGCATCGCCAACCGCGCGCTTCTTCTCAACCAGGAAAAGGTGCCTTATTCGGTCAGTGTCCCCCTGTCCCTCGCCCAGAATATGATCTTCAACCTGGCCCTTTCTTGCGTCTGCCTGGGGGGCCTGGCCTATCTAAAGGGCCATCCCGAATTCACCGGCGGGCCCAAAGAGGGGGTCCTGTTGTTCTTTATGGGGGGTCTATTGCTGGTGGTCGCCGCGATGATGCTGGTATTCTTACACCAGGCTTTCCGGGTCTGGTTCCTCGGGAAAATATTCCAGGCGGCCCAATGGCTTCAACAATCCCTATTGCGGAAAAAGGCCGTTGGTTCCCGATGGGGGGAAACCCTCGTCCAAGTGGAAAAGACCGTGGCCCTCCTGCAAAAGGGATGGGTCCGCCTCCTGCAGGTATTTGTCTTCGTTTCCCTCATCTGGTTTTTTATGGCTTCGGCCTTTTATTTCTGTTTCCGCGCGGTTGGCATGGACCTGCCGGCGGGCCTTCTTTTGGTGGGGTTCACCGTGATGTTCCTATCGTCCAACATTAACCCGGTTCCCGCGGGGCTGGGGGTCAGCGAATCCCTTTTGGCCCTCACCTTTAAGATGATGGGGGTCGCGTTCGAGCCGACCCTGGTGGCGGCCCTCCTATTCAGGCTCGTTTATTATTTGATCCCCCTGGCCGTCTCAGCGGTACTTTATTTGGAAACCATAAGGCGTATCTTGCGGACCCGGGCGGGATAAGAAATCTTTAGATTAGGGCCGATAAAAAAAGAATAGGAGAGGAAATAAAATGGGCTTTTTGGACCGGTTGGAAATGGGGCTGGGCACTTGGGCTTGGGGCAAAGGGCAAGTTTGGGGTTATGGGAAAAGTTATACCGATAAGGATCTGAAAGAGACTTTTCAAACCGCCATCCGATCCGGTATCCGTCTTTATGACACCGCGGAAGTTTACGGCGAGGGGGAATCGGAAAGCTTTTTGGGACAATTCCTGAAAGAGAAGGGGTCTGAAAAGATCTATATCGCCACCAAGTTCGCCCCTTTGCCCTGGCGGATCAGCACCTCCGAATTACTGAAGGCCCTAAGGGGCAGCTTGAACCGGCTGGGTTTAAAATCCGTGGACCTTTACCAAATTCACTGGGCCAGCCCGCCCCGGTCCATCAAGGCCTGGATGGAACCGCTGGCGCAGGCGGTCAAGGACGGTTTGGCGGCGGAAGTCGGAGTTTCCAATTTTTCCAGGGGACAGATGCTGAGGGCCCAGGAGGCCCTGGCGGCCCACGGTGTTCCCCTGGCTTCCAACCAAATGCAATACAGTTTGGCCCGGCGTAAAAACGAACTGAATGGCCTGGTGGAGGAATGCAAAAAAACAAATATCCGGTTTATCGCCTATAGCCCCCTGGGCATGGGCATGCTTTCCGGAAAATATTCGCCCCAAAATCCCCCTTCGGGTCCCCGGCGTCTTTTTTATTTTGGCCAATTGGGGCGTGTCCAAACCTTGGTCGGGAAGCTGAAAGAATTGGGCGAGGCCCACGGGGGGAAAACCGTGAATCAGGTGGCCTTGAATTGGATCCTATGCAAGGGGGCCCTTCCAATTCCCGGCGCGAAGAACGCTGCGCAGGCGGAGGAAAACGCCGGAGCGATGGGCTGGCGGTTGGATCCGGCCGAGGTGGAAGCCCTGGATGAGGCCAGCCGTTTTTTTAAAGGGTAAAAACAGGGCTCCACCCACCCGGGGCACCCTGGAGGTCCTTGTGTTTAAAGGGTTTTATTTTTGGTGTTTTGGCTGGATTCCCTCCACAACTGTTTCAGGGCGCTCCACAAACTTTTTCTGAGGGCCTGATGCAGGGGGCTGTTTTTTGGAAGTTCTTGGATCAGCCTTCGGTGGGCCGCGCCCAAAGCGTGATAGGGAATGGCCGGGAATAAGTGGTGGGTCGCGTGATAACGAAGGCCTACCGGCGCCCAAAGGGCGGTCAAAAAGAAATTTCCCGGAATATCAGTTGAGTCCAAGATTTGTTCCTCGAAGGTCATCACATGATCCGGGGGATTCCGATCGCAATGGGCCGCCAGGCTCCGGATGCTGTTGGAAACCAGGATGAAAACCGCGATGAAATACCAGACCCCCAAAACTTTCCAAGGCAAAATACCTTTTATCATTAGGGCAAATATCCCCGCGGCGAAGATGAAGGTTGAAAGCTCCTGGAGAAAAGCCGAGCGTTTTTCTTTTGGGCCGGGCAGCGCCCGGCGGTAATGCCCTCCCACCGCCAAGGAGGAACCCATGGTCCAAAGGGGTTCCCGCAAGGGTGGAAAAATATAGGAGAGGGGTGCCAGCAACAGGAAACGCAGGATGAAAAAAGTCGGCGCTATAAGCATATTCGCGGGAAACATCAAAATTCGATAGGGTTTGGACAGGGCAAAAGGGAAATATTCGGGGTCGTTCTTGGTCCCATAGATCTGTTTTTTATGATGTTCGGTGTGGACACCCACGTAGATGAAGGATGGGATCAAAAGGGGAAAGCCGCATACCAGGTTCCAAACCAAGCGGAACCCACGGAAAGTACCCTTTTTCAAATGGGACAATTCGTGTACGAAAAGGACCGCCCGATAGAGGCAAAAGCCGGCCAGGATATAGGCTGCCAATTGCAAAGGGGAAAAACTTGGCGCCTTCACCATTAGGATGAATGCCGCCCAGCCTAACAGGTCGTAAAATAAAAAATCCGCCCAAAAGAGGAACGGATTCGGCTTAAATAGATCGCGGACGATCCCCTTGGCCTGGGCCATGGGTAACGCGTGCGTTGTCGTTCCTTCCACAAAAAGACCTCCCTAAGTCCCACAACCCTAAACAAAACCAGATCGATTCAATATGAGCTTTATCATAATGGGGGCAGGAAACTAAAATGACCCGGTCGGCGGGATCGGCCTGGCGTCCAGGGTCAAATTCGGAGGCAAAGCAGGGGGGGAATCTGAGGTTTTAAAATAAACGTGTTGTCCACAAAGGGATTAATGCAAAAGCCGTCCTTGGACGGGAATGATCACCAACCTAATTTTGGAGCATAACTTTGAATGATGAAAATAAGGTTCCATTCCCACCCCAATACCTTGAGGTATTGAAAGCCACCAAGGCAATGGATTTCAAAATGGGATCGGACGTTCTGACGGGAAATTTACTGCGAACTTTGGCAACCGCAAAACCCAAGGGACGGTTTTTGGAGATCGGGACCGGTACCGGATTATCCGCTTCGTGGATATTAGACGGAATGGACTCCCAATCCACTTTGTTGTCGGTGGACAACAATCCTGTTCTAATCTCCTTAGCGGGAAAATTATTGGGTTCGGATACACGGTTAACCCTTCAAGTGGCTGATGGGGCGGAATTTATCAGTTCATTAGCGGGCCAAACCTTTGATTTTATTTTCGCCGACTCATTTCCCGGAAAATATAACACGCTTGAAGAAACGCTTCAGCTCGTGGCTCCCGGTGGATTTTATATTGCGGATGATATGCTTCCCCAGCCAAGCTGGCCGGATGGGCATCAACAGGCGGTTGACGATTTAGTGATAAAATTGAGCTCGTTAAAGGATTTTCAAGTTTGTAAGATGAATTGGTCGACTGGATTGGTATTGTGCACCCGTAATGTTCAAAGGTTGGATATTTAATCCAAAAGGCTCTTATGAAAAAAATAATGAAAATTGCTTCAGTTATCGCGGGTTTCGCGTTGGCCTTGGCCGGCACTTACCTAGCGGCTTATTGGAATGACCTAAGAACCGCCCAGTTTCAAGACCAATCTCCCGGAATGGTGGCCGGGGGAGAAATGTTCCTTTGCATCGGAGTTTTTTCTTTTTTATCGGTCTTTCCCATTGGCCTGGCCCTCTTCTTTCTGCGGTCGGAGGAAAAATTTTGGAACCCATTATCTAAAATCGCGGTCGGATTGGCCTTAACGGGGCCGATCGCCAAGGGCTATTTGGTCCTGGTCAAGATTTTCACTTTTTATACCCATTCCTGGCTGTCCTTGATCGCGTTTGTGGCCCTGCTTCGGGTCATGGGAACCGGGGTTTTCATTTTTGGGTTCATTCTCTTCGCGTTCATCACCCCCCTGCCTCAGCCCCGCCGGCGGCTGTTGATCGCGGCGGGGATCGAGATGTTCCTGTTTCTCTATAGCGCGTTTCATTTTTTGATCCTGAGAAATTTTTAATAAGTCGTTTGGAAAAAATTGACCGACCCCATAACACACCCTAGAAAACCTTTGAATTTCAACGAATGATCCCATCCCTGGCATCCGGCAGCCCCCATCCGTTATGATTAGAAACCTAACGCCGATCCGCCGCCAGCCAGGAGAAGATTGATGTGGAAGAATTTTAATATCTACGTCCCGGGCGAATACACCTTCGAAAAATACTTCCTGCCGAGAATTAAAAACCCGATATTGGATCTTTTTCCCGTGAACGCCCGGCGATACGGGATTCAGCGCGAGGGCAACAACCACCTTGTTGTTTTTCTGGATTTCTGCCTCAAAAAAGATTTCGCGAAATTCGCCGAGGTGGAAGAGGGGGAATCGGGTGTCTTTAACCTGAAAAACCCGGCCGAAACGGAAATTTTCAACGGTTTATTCGCCGGTCAAAAAGAAGTGGCCGTCTATAGCGTGTCCTACCATCCCCGGATGTCGGCCATCGCTTGGAAACTATTGATCGATATCCTGGACGACGAAAAGATCATGGTCGAGGACGACAGCGGCAATTTTATGCGGGGACCTAATTGCGTCAAGGATCTGAAATCCCTTTACGAGAAGGCTTAGAGGCGGCCTACCGCGTGATCACGAGCCATTCCCTTTTACTGAACAATCACTTGGCCCGTCATTCCCGTGCAAGAAGCGCAAGAGCCGGTGCCGCAGGGTGAATGGAGGCTGCAGTGGAAATGAAAGGTTCCCGCCGTGGGGAAAGTGACGGTTTGGGGCCAAGTCGAAAAGTTTTGGGCGCAGGTCCCGCTCCCATTATCGATATAAAGAGTATGGGATCCTCCTCCCAATACAAAATTAACGGTTCCTCCGTGCGTGATGGTGACGGCCGAGGGACTAAAGGTATCACTGTTGGTCGCGCTCACGGTTCCCGGCGAAGACATGGTTGGAGAGGAAGGACTGGGGCCGCAGGCCCATGGCAATAAAACCAATAATCCGAAAGCACAGCCCAACCAAAGTGAAAATATTTTATTCACGACTCCCCCCCAAAAAAAATAAATTAAAGAAGAAATTAAGTATCCTGCAGGCGGGAAGCGTTTGTAAGGGCGGTGGCTTTTTTATTTACATCCTCTCAAAACGATAGGAGAAAGAAATTTTCCAACCTCACGCTTCATATCCGGGCGCTTCAAACCGAATCGAGGGGTTTCGTTTTCCAAAAAAACGCCCTTTTCATAGACACCGCAATGGGGACTTTGGAGCGGGATACCAGGGAAATCCTATTTAACATAACCGTTCCCTGATCGCCCAAGACGGCGGAAAAAATCTAACCCTGTCGGCAAAAAAGTGGTATTTTATTACCTATAAATATGACCTCCAAAAACACAATCTTGTTTTTCGTCACCCTCTTATTTTTGGCAGGCCCTCTTTTGGCCGCTGAGAAGGTCGATTCCAAAGCCGCCACCGAACCGGAAAAGCACCCAACCACGATGTCCTTGGAGGATTTGGGATTTACCGGGGATGAGATCAAAAGCGATCCCCGCTACCAAAGCGACCTCCAAACCCGGTCCGACATGTTGAAGATCCACCAAACCTTGGGACTCATCACCGCCGTTCCCATGACCGCCGAATATGTTTTGGGGCTGATCACGGCCGGTAATGTGGAAAACGGAAGTACCGACACGGGGCTTCACGCGACGCTGGGCATCTCCACAGCGCTTCTTTATGGAACCACTGCCATGTTCGCGATCCTCGCTCCCAAGCCTAAGGGCCTGAAGCCCAGCGGCAATACGGCCACCCATACGGACTTGGCGTGGATCCACGCTCCCCTCATGATTCTGGTTCCCATCCTGGGGGATATGGCCAACGACAAAATTTCGCAGCACCAACCCGCAGGGGACCTGGGGACGCTCCATTTCGCCGCCGCAACCGCACTGTTGGTTTCCTACCTGACTTCCTTAACGGTCATCACCTTCTAACAGGGTGTTGAAAAAATGTTTTTGTACCCTGTCCGCAGCCCTGGGTGAGGAGGGAATCGAATTTAACCCCCTTGTTTTTAAAGGGGTGATTCTCGACCATGATAGGAATAAGTCTGATGCTTGGACTTTTTCATCATTCTTCAAATTTTTAAAGAAAGAAAAAAATGAAAAAATTTACCGCCGCGGTCGTCCTTTTTTTACTCCCGGCCCTGGGATTTCCAGCGGGCTCCAAAATAAATTGGAAGCTGGAAAAATCCGAAATCACCTATACCGTGACCCACCCCTTTCACGTCGTTCACGGAAAAAGTATCGCCGCCAAAGGCGAGGGTTTACGCAACTCCAACGGAACCTGCCAGTTTTTGGTGGCGGTCCCGGTCAAATCCTTCAATTCCGGCGACAACAACCGGGACCTCCACATGCAGGAAGTGACCAAGGCTGGTCTCAATCCCTTGATTAAGGTCAACGTGGAGATCGCCAAAATTGCCGATCAAAAAGCCCCCCAGACGCTGGAAGCCGAGGCCGACATTGATTTCGCCGGGAAAAAAGCTTCCTACCCCAAGGTAAAACTAGAGGTGGTGGAGTGGAAAGAGGGCCGGATCCATATCACGGGCATTGTTCCCCTCACCTTAAAGGATTTTGAGATTACGCCCCCTTCCCTCTTAACCTTGCCTATCAATAATGAGGTTCCCGTGAAATTGGACATGTGGTGGACCAGCGCGGGCACGAAAGAAAAAGCTGAAAAAAAGTAGGCGGAATTCAAACCCAGGACAGCCCCTCATGAACTTCACAAAAATAAAAAACCAACAAGGCTTCGGGTTATGGGATTTGATTTTCTGGGTCGCCTTGATCTCCACGGGGGTCTGGATCTACCATCAATATATTCTCCACCCCGAAGGCCTGAACCCCCGGGACTCCACGCACAGCGTCTACGAGGACAAGAAACCTTAAAAAATTTTGGAAAATCAGGCCAGCGTCGGATAATCGGTGTAGCCCTTTTCCCCGCCGCCATAATAAGTAGCCGGGTCCGGCGAGTTCAAAGGAGTATTTTTCTTGAAACGTTCGGGAAGATCGGGATTCGCCAGGAACAAAGTACCGAAAGAAACCAAATCGGCCCCGCCCTTTTCGATGATCCCGTTCCCCGTTTCCGCGTCATAACCGCCATTGACGACAAAGGTCTGTTGGAATATTTTCCTCAAAACCGGAGTCAACAATTGGGTCCCCTCTTTGGGTTTTCTCGGCCCTGAAACGCCTTCCACGATTTCAAGGAACCCCAGCTTGCGCCGGTTGAGTTCCTTGGTGAGGTAGGTAAAGGTTTCCGGAGGATCCGATTCGGAAATGGAGTAGTGGTCGAAATAAGGCGCGATCCTGTATCCCACCCTTTCCGGGCCCCAAACCGAAATAACCGCGTCAACGACTTCGAGTGGAAAACGAGCCCGATTTTCCAGGCTTCCCCCGTAAGCGTCCGTCCTGTGGTTGGAACCATCTTTAATAAATTGATCCAGCAGATATCCGTTGGCCCCGTGGATTTCCACCCCGTCAAACCCCGCCGCCATGGCGTTTTCCGCGCCCTTGCGGAACTGCTCCACCACCGCAGGAATCTCGCCCGCCTCCAGGGCCCGGGGCGTTACGATATTCTTTTTTCCCAAGGGCGTGAAAAGCTCGCCCTCAACGGGCAGGGCGGATGGCGCCACCGGTAATAATCCGTCATGAAAATCCGGATGGGAGACCCGCCCTACGTGCCAAAGCTGGAGGAATATTTTTCCCCCGGCCCGGTGGACCGCGTCGGTGATCTTAATCCAGCCCGCCACCTGTTCGGGCGAGTGGATTCCGGGCGTATGGGGGTAACCCTGCCCTAGGGGGGTGACTTGTGTCGCTTCGGTGATAATGAGTCCCGCGCCGGCCCTTTGGGTGTAATAGGTGACGGCCATGGGATTGGGAACGTTCCCTTCAATCGCCCGGCAGCGGGTCAAGGGCGACATCACCATGCGGTTTTTAAGATCAACGCCTCCCAAAACATAGGGTGAAAAAAGATTCATGAGACTCCTTTAAATTAATGGACTGGAGGCGCCAGAAGCGCCTGTTTTTGACCCGTCAAGTAGGTCTCCACGCTTTCGGGGGCGCGGCCCGTCAAGTCTTTCACTGAGTTCGAGACCACCGCCAGGTTTCCCTGGGCGATCGCCACGTCCATCGAAACTAAAAAATCATGGAGAAATTCAGGCACTCCCGCCTTCGCCAAGCCCGCCTTGATTTGGGCCGGTTCCAACGTCACCGGTTCCACGGGTTTTCCCGTGATCGACGCGGCCAGCTTGGCCAATAGGTCGTTGGGGATGATGGCCGGGCCTGTGATATTGACCGTCTTGTTTCCGGTTTCACTCGAAGCCAAAGCCGCCGCGTCTGCCCTGGCGCAATCCTCGCGGGTGATATAGGCGGCGCCGCTTTTTCCCGGAGGAGAAATAAGTTTTCCCATGGCGACCGCCTGGGAAAGCCGGGGAACCAGGTAATCCGAATACCAATTGTGGCGGAGAATGGTCCAGTCTAATTTACTGGCGGCCAATAGCTTTTCGGTATTGTAATGATCCGGCGCGAAGGTGATGGGATTGCCCGGTTCGGGATTGGGCATGGACGTATAGAGCACGTGATTCACGCCGGTCCTTACCGCGGCCTCGACGGCCTTTTGGTGCTGGGCGAAACGATGACCGGGTTTGTCGAGGGCGTCAGTGCTGATCAAAAGGAGCCTCTCGGCTCCAGCGAAGGACTTATCCAGGGAGGCGGGATCGTCGAAATCAGCATGACGGATTTCAGCACCCTTGGCGGCAAGGTCCTTCAATTTTTCAGGGGTTCGGGTAGCAGCGACAATATGCCCCGCCTTAGCTTCCAATAGTAGCTCTACCACCCGGCGGCCCAAATGCCCTGAGGCGCCCGTCACCAGTAAAACGCGTTTTTGATCGGCCATGACACTCTCCTCTATAAAAAAATAGGAATGATCACTGCGATCTTAGAAAGGGCCGAGAGTTAAAGCAAGAAGGCGGGGAAATAACTGAGTGAGCGGGAGGTAACTAAGATGCTCAAAGATAAAACATATATTCACCCTCATCCTAACCTTCTCCCCTCGAGGGAGAAGGAATACTAGAACTCCCTCGCCCCTTGAGGGAGAGGGCGGGGTGAGGGGTGCAATAGTTCAGGTTTACGCCAGAACCTGCTGAATCTCGCCGGCAAGCTTGGACTTGGGAACGGCGCCCAGGATTTGCTGGACCACTTCCCCATTCTTAAAGAGGATAAAAGTGGGCATGCCGCGAACCTGGTATTGGGTGGAAACCTGCTCGTTTTCATCCACGTTCAACTTGGTAATCTTGACCCGGCCTTCATATTCCTTGGCTAATTCTTCCAAGGCTGGGGTCATCATGCGGCAGGGGCCGCACCATTCAGCCCAAAAATCCACCAGTACCGGAATTTTGGATTCCAGCACGTCTTTTTTGAAATTTCCATCGCTCGTGTGGCCTAAGATTTCCATAACGCTCTCCTAAGAATGGGTCCATCAACTATTGGTAGATGAAATTTAAGTCATGACCTGATCAGGTTCAAGGTCCCCTGGATTTATTTTAAGTTGAGCCGAAACGGCTCAACCCGGCATCGGCGGCGGATGAAAATGAGATTTTTTATTTACCCAGCATTCTTTTTCCCCACATCCAAAGGGGCTCGGATAGGGCGAAGATCACGAATGCGCCGCCGTAAATAATAGGTTTAAGCCAGGTGCGCATGCCGGGGGAAAACTCAATCCAAATTCCCGCCGTCAGGACAACCGCTACACCCGCGATATTGGCGTGAAGACTATCTTTATTTTTAAGGTCCAACAAAATCCCCCGGTTCTTATTTGGCGAGATTCGCGGTGGTCGCGTCCCCGTTGCGCTGCGCGATGGGATAGGGCAACTCCCCGCCCGGAACTTTAGCCGTGTTCAAGTATTGGTAGGCGTCATAAACGGCCTTGGCCGGTTTCTCGCGGTAGCATTGGATGATGATCCTTACCCCCGGGGTGACGCTGGAGGGATTGTTCGGATCACCCCAGGCCTTTCCCTTTTTGGTCAAGTCGTAAGCTTGAAGGGGAATAAAATACCGATAACCGGTTTCGTAGGCCAACTCGGCGGCACGGTAATAGGCGGCGTATTTGGCGTAGGCCAGGGTCTTGCCATCGGCCACGAAATCAATTTGAAAGGCCCCGGGGCTGTCCAAGGCCTTGTCAAAATAACCAGGAGAACCTTGGTCATCGGCCTTTTGGTAAGGAAGAGAGCTGGCGCATCCGCCAGCCAAGAAGGACGCGGCTAAAAGAATAAAAATAGTGACAGGCGCCGTGAAACGCTTCATACCGAAGTCCCTCCGGATACATATTCAGAAATCAAAGTTACTGCCTTAAAAAACAATCCGCTAAAGCATACCAAAGACCCGCCCAAAAACCCTTAGATTTTGGATCAGGCTTTCCTTTCGCATTTACGGCAGGAGGAGCCGGTTTAAAATTTTTTAAATTTCCCGTCACCCCCCTTTGTGCCAGGCGAAGATTGGCTTGGGTGTCAGCATCCCCCGGTTTTAACGCTAAGGCTTTTTGAAAAGCATCCACAGCCTGGGGAAATTTCTTCTGCTGAAAATAACTGTTTCCCAAATCATACATTATTTCGGCCGACCCGGGATTTTTTGCGGCTTCCATCTCGAATTGGCTGGCCGCTTCCCCGTACCGGCCCATTTGGTAGTAGGTGATCCCGATCTGGGCGAAATCCGTCGACTCCGCCGCCCGGTTCTCATGGGGATATTTCCTGGCGCAATAAAAGGCCAGCCCATCGAGAAACCCTAAGATGAGAACGATGGACAAAACCGGCCATCCGTAAGTTTTTAAAAAAGCTTGAAGCTTATTTTGATTCATATCTCGATCCTCGAAAAATCGTTATCCACTGCGGCTGAATACCATTCACGACATTTGACCCGCCCTATTTCCCCTTCACAAACTTGTAGCCCGACCCATGGACCGTGAGAAGGTACTTGGGCTTCGCCGGGTCTATCTCCAGTTTTTTACGGAGGGTGAGGATGAAATTATCCACGGTCCTGGTGGTGGGCAGGTCCTCGTACTTCCAGACATCGGTTAAGAGCATGTCCCGGCCCACCACCTCGCCTTC
>CAZHFP010000058.1:0-15240 GCA_964531065.1 uncultured bacterium | reverse complement strand
CAGGGTCGCGAGAACCCATAGTATAAAACTTATTTGAAGGGGAAAGACCCAATCCGGCTTAAAGCGGAAGGCCACCGAGTGGCGCCCCGCCTTGATATAAACCGCCCTGAGGGCGGCATCGGCCGTGGCGACGGGAACGGAGGTTCCATCCACCCAGGCTTTCCAGCCTGGATACATCATTTCCGTAAAGACCACCCAGTGATCTTGGGTCAAATCAACTTTGTAGTCTTGTTCATCCACCCCGTCCTTCATCAAATCGCAGCTGAAATTCAGTCCGGGGGCGGGGGAAGGAACCGGGTAGAAACCATCTGAAAATAACGCCTGCTGTTCGAGGTCAAAGCCGGGTTGGCGCATGATCTCCAAAGCGGCCGAGGGGTTGGAAACCAAAGTCGAAATTTTGGGAGCGTAAGCCAAGGCCGAATTTTTTTCCGAAGCGTAAAACCAATAGGGCGGAAATGACAATAATTTAAATCCGGGAATTTCCCCCTGGTTTTCCTGGACGAGAATTCCCCTGATGGCTCCCGCTTGAAGCAGGGGGCCGATCGGTAGCGACTGAAGATCCTTTTTCGATTTTAGAACTAACGGATTGTACCCGCCGAAATTTTTCAGCCCCATGGCGCAGGCCGAGTTTTGGGGATAATTCACGACGTATTTCTTACCTTGGAACTCAATGGGATATTTCAACCCGGGGCTGTCGAAGAGCAGGCGGAAGGGAGAGGTTTTTCGTCCGATCTCAGGGATGGAGGAGGAACGGCCGGCGAAATCAAAATTAGAGGAAGGTCCGGGCTTGAAATCCGCCCAGCCGTTCAGGAATAGGGGAAGGATCAGGGCGGTTTGAAAAATAAAAAGCGCCACTATTTTTTTCAAGGGAAAAAGGACGGCCAGCGAAATTCCGGACAAACCCAGGACCAGGGCTCCCAACTCCCTCCAGTCCCGGGAGGGATGAAATAGCGCGGCCAGGTATGGGAAAAAAACGTAAAAGAGCGGACCTTTCAACCTATCGATGGCATTCTTCTTTTGGGAAAGAGAGGCGGACCATTCCTCGAAACCCATAGCCGACAGGACCGAGGCTCCCAGGACGAAAAGATAAAGAAACCTGTAGGGAACCCGGATCAGCGCCAGGCCGGGAAGGACACTTTTAAGCGGTCCGTAAAGGGGAAGGTAAGCCCCGCAGCTAATGGCCAAGGCCGTTAGCGAGAAGAAAGACAAAAAATAAACGAGAGATTTTTCTTTCCGACGGAAAGCGAAAAAAATGAGAAACGGAAACCATATTCCCAAATATCCCATGCCGGCTAAAAATTCAGGGCTCTGGGACGATCCCTCCTTTCCCTGGAAGGCTTCGGCCATGCTTAAGGTCTTGGGAAGGTTAAAACGGGGGAGAAGAAATTGGTAAAGGGTCTTGGGGTTGAGGGACAGGCTGGGGTCCAGCGGTCCGGCCTCCTGAAGCGAAAGACGGCGGTCCGAGAGGGCGGATAA
Source organism: uncultured bacterium (assembly GCA_964531065.1). Classification (GTDB taxonomy): domain Bacteria; phylum Oederibacteriota; class Muellerivitia; order Muellerivitales; family Muellerivitaceae; genus PALSA-1180. Next base: position 13,764 of record CAZHFP010000058.1, on the reverse strand, counting down.
TTCCAGCGTCGGCAGGAACTGACCCCAGAGTGGAAGGGAGCCCCAAGCCAAAAAAAGAAGGGCAAGGAGCGGGGTTTTGAGGCCGGGTTTCACACCGGAGTGGGTCCTCTTGAGGCGGCGGAACAGAAAGTAAGACAGCCCTCCGTAAAGGGCGCCTAAGGTCACTTGGAAACTACCGCAAAGGAAAAGCATGGCGAAGGATAAGCCGGAAAGAAAAGCGGGCTTCGGTTTTAATTCCGACGAAAGCTTTTCCAGCGAGAAAAAAAGCCAAGGAAGCCAGGCGAAGGCTGCCAGCACGGGCGGGTGAATAATTTCCAACCAGAAAAATCCTGAGGAGGCAAAAAAAAGAGCGCCCAACCTGCAGGCGGCCTGGGAAAGGCCGAGCGAGCGGAGCCAAAGGTGCATTCCGGTCGCGGCCCAGGCCATGTGCAGGAAAAAAAAGACGCCCAAACCGTAGGGCACGGAAAAGGGCAGCGTCAGCCAGTTGAAGGGATAAAGCATCATGTTCTGGAGATCGGCGAAAAAGGGCATGCCTCCCAGGTTGTAGGGGTTCCACAAGGGAAAGTGGCCAAGGGCCAGCTGATCCTTTAAAAAGGCCCGCCAGGGGCCGAATTGGGCCAGCAGATCATTGTCGAAATAGGCCTGGCCTAAAAACAGACAGGGGAAAAAAGCCAATAGGGATAGCGCGGCATAAAGGCCCAGGGAGGGGCCGAGAAATTTTTCGGGAGAAGCGGATTTCATTTCTAAACCCTCATTTCAAGAAAGACGGACCACACCTATCAGCCACCGACAGGGCTTCACCCGCACCGATTAACTCCGGTGGGAAAAGCCTCACCCACAAAGTCTATAGTATGTTTTTCATTTGAAACAAAAAAGCTGTTGTTATATCGGTGTCCATCGGTGCGGGGCCAAGCCCCGTCGGTGGCTAAATGGCTTTTGGGTGGTTCCGTCGGATCCAAAAACCATAGGTGAGGGCGGATAAAAACCAAAGAAAGCCTAAGGCCAAGAGGGGTTTGAACCAGCGGGGTTCGAAACGGAACTCCACCAGGTGTTCACCCGCTGGGACAAGGACCGTCCGGAAAATGTGGTCGGAAGTCAGAAGCGGCGAGGGCTTGCCGTCGAGGAACGCCTTCCATCCGGGGAACATAACTTCCGAAAAAGAAACCAGGCTGTTGTGGTCCAGGGTGATTTTATAGGTTTGATCGTCCATCTCATCCTTTTGGATTTCATAGCTTAACTTCGCCTTGGCGCCGGTCAATTGGGAGGAAATTTCAGGCGGAAGGGGTTCCTCAAAGAAAGCTTGAGAGTCGGGGTCGAAATTATCCCGGGCCATGGCCCCCAGTACCGAATCGCCGTCCGGAAGAACCAAGGTTTGATAAGGCGCCCTCACATAAGCTGGCGGATCGGCCAATCCATAGAGATGGACGGATCCGAGGGCTTGATGGGTGAAGCCGGGCAATTCCCCCCGGTTTTCGCCGAAAATCAAAGACTTGACCGCCATCAGCCGGAGGAAATTCTTGAGCGGAACCTTTTGAAGTTCGTTGGATTTTTTGAGGATGATCGGGTTGTACCCGTTGCTCATCCGGATGCCAAATTCCAAGGGCCCGTCCTGGGGAAAAATCCAAGCATACATCTGGTTGTTCATGACCACCGGATAGGTAAGCCTCTGATCAAAATAGTAGCGGCATCCCTTGATGTTGTCCCGCAAAAAAGAAAAGGTCGGAAAATTCTTCTCCAAATCAAAGTTAGATTGGGGACCCAGGCTGAAACTGCTCCATCCGGATAGTAATAGCGGCAGGATGAGGGCGCCTTGGAAAAACCAACGTCCCATCTTTTGCCAAGAGTCTGTCAAGCCCCAGAGACCCAGGCCAAAGGCGCCCACACTTAACGCCAATATTTCACGCCAGGTTTGTTCCAAACGGAAGGCCCCGATGATCCCTAAAAGTAAAATATAAATTCCAACGTAAGGAAGCCAGGCGTTGGACCTGTCCTTTTCCTGGAATAAACGCTCCAGGGTTTGGTACCCGAAGGCGGCTAGGACGCAGGCGAAGAGGAGGTAGGTTTGGACAAAACGAAAAGGCGCCCGGCTCAGGTTGATGGTGGGAAGCAGATTGCAAAAAATCTGGTGAAGGGGAAAGTACCGGCCCCAGGCCGTCAGGATCGAGAGCAGGCCCATCCCTAGGAGGAAATAAAGAAGTTTTTTATCTTTGCGCCGGAAAGCCGCGGCCAAAAGCACCGGAATCCAAATCCCCAGATAGCCGAAGGCCCCCAGAAACTGGTTGTCGATGTTTTTGGAGTCGGTGATCTGTTGGATGGCATTCTCAATCGTGTCGCCGGGCGCGATCCCCAGGGTGGGAAAAAGGAATTCGTAGGTGGAAGCCGGCCTCATGGAAAAGGTGCCGTTGAAATTATCATAGGTTTGATCCGAACTGCGCCGGTTGGAATATTGCGAAAATTCATTGGCGGGGATCAGGTGGGCGGCCAGGGGCAGGCCGCCCCAAATGGAAAAAAGCAGGACGATGATCAGTTTTTTCCAAGGCAAACCCTTCACCGCGGAGCCGTCCGCGGCGGGCTCCCGGAAAAAGACCCGGAAGAAAAAATAAGCCAGGGCCGTGTAAAGGACGCAGCTGGTGGATTGGAAATTGCCGCAACAAAAAATAAGGGCGAAGGCCACGCCGGAAAGAAAGGCCCAGGAGGGCTTCAAGTCTTTTTGGAGTTTTTCCAGGCAGGCCATCAGCCAAGGGAAAAGAGCCAGCGCCGCCAGAATGGGCGGATGGATCAATTCCCACCAGAAAAATCCGGAAAGGGCGAAAGTCAAGGCGCCGATCCGGCAGGCGGTTTCGGAAAGGCGCAGGGCCTTCAGCCAAAGGTGCATCCCCAAGGCCGCCAGGAACATATGTAAGAAGAAAAAGACGCCCAATCCGAGGGGCACGGGAAAGAGCAATGTGAGGTAATTAAGAGGATAGGTCATCATCACGTTGGGATCGGCGAAAAAGGGCTGGCCCCCGAAAAAGTAGGGGTTCCAAAGGGGAAAGTGTCCTTGCTCGAGCTGGGTTCGAAGCAGCGCGCGGAAATGGCTGTATTGGTTCAACAGGTCATTGGCGAAATAGGCCTTACCTAAAAATAGGCAGGGGAAAAAAGAAACCAAAGCGATGGCCATGTATATCAAGACCGAATTTTTAAACTTCGGAATTGGAATAGAATCCGTCAAGACTTTTTCCTTTTTTTTGATTGAGCAAGGGGGATGAACCGGTAGGGTTTCTTATTTCCATGAACCTTGAAGAGATTCACTTCCATCGGCGGTTTGGGGATAGTCGAAAAAAATCCCGCGATCAATCCCAGCCCGTAAAAGGAATGTCTAAGAAAAATGAGAATGGGCACCTTGAAGGCGTCCATGAAACGGCGGTGCCAGGAAGCGGCGGAGATGCCGGTTCCGGCGGCTCCCAGAATAAAAAGCCCCAAAGGAATCCACCAAAGGGGTGATTGAAAAATAAGAAGCAAAGGGTTTGAGGAGCCGGGAAAAGCGAAGGGTAAAGCCAGCGATAGAAGATAAAAAAGAAAAAAAGCCGGAACCAAGTGGACGATGTCCGAAAGACAGGGGTAAACCTTCATTTGGCGGGCCCGGCCCCTTCCGTAACGGAAGGCCTGAAAGCAGAAGGCTTCCAGTGACTTGCGGCGGGAACGGTAGACCCCGCCCCTGGGATCATAGACCAGCCGGCGGCCCTGATGCAGGAGGCGGTTTAAAAACTCATTTTCCTCGTTGGGGAAAAGATCCACCCGGAAGCCGTCCTCGGATAAAAAAACCTCCCGGCGCACCATCATGTTGCAGAGGATCAAATCTTTTTCCGTGGCTTCTTTCACCGAGCCGATGGCGGCGTAGCGGGTCCTTACTTTAAAACTCCCCATCCAAGAGGCCAGGACGGCATTGACGGTTTTTTCAAAGGAAATGGCGTCGGGCGGAACCAAGTTAGGCCCCCCGGCCACGGCGGTGCGGCTGTCCTCAAAATGAGATAGAAGATCCCGGGTGGTTCCCGGCGCCACCACGCTGTCGTCGTCGAGAAAATAAACCACGGGGCTTTGGCACGCTTTGACGCCTTGGTTCCGTTGAAGGGAGGGGTTTTTCCCGACGCAGGCGAAAATTTCCTTTGGCTTTTCCGTTTTTGGCAATTTTTCCAGACCGTGTAAGACGGGCAGGTCCTTGTCCAAGCGGTCCACCGCGATGACGACGCTGTAGGAAAGTTTTTTCATGAACGGCACCGTCCATTAACCACCAAGGCACCAGGGGCATCAAGAACGACTAAGACATTTGACTTTGGATTTATGAAAGGCTCAATTTTCCTTGGTGTCTTGGTGTCTTGGCGGTTCAAGATTGATTTCGGGTTCATGGTTTTCCGTCCTTGGCCAGTTTCATGGCGCAATAGACGCCCACGAGGGACGTCAAGAGGGGCCCCGCCACGACTGTCATCAGGGAAAAGGATAAAAGCCCTGAGGTGGTGACTTGGGGCGAGGCCAGCAAGAAAAACAAGGCCGCCTCCCTGGTGCCGAAGCCGAGAATGGTGATGGGAAGAAATTCTATCACAATGACCACGGGCAGCAGCAGGGCGATGGTGATGAAGGACAGGGGAAGCCCCACGGCCTGGGCGCAAAAGTAAGTCCGAACCAAAACCGCCGTCCAGGCCGAGAGGGACAGGGTAAAGGGCAGGATCAGGCGCTGGGAAGGCTGAAAGAGGCTGAGCAAGTCTTTGTAAAATTCGTGGCCGTGGGCGCTGAGCTGTTCGGAAAGTTTCTGAGGGGCCAGGAACAACAGCAGAGGCTTGATGATGAGCCTCATCCATTGGGGGTTGAGGAAGAGGAACATGATGAGGATGCCGATGCCTATGCCCATGAGGGCCGCCACGGCCGGACCCTTAAATTGGCTTTGGGCGATTAAGGTGATGAGTCCCGTAGCCGCCAGCAGCACCAGGGCCAGCAGGTCATAGACCTTATCGGCGACGTGGACCGCGAAGGCCGAATGGTTTCGAAGGCCCCCCCAGCGCCTAATGCCGATGACGCGCACGATATCCCCCAGCTTAGCCGGCGTGACCGCGCCCAGGGGCTGGCCCGCTAAGTAAATCCAAATGGAATTTTTAAAGGAAAGTTTCGAATGGAAGGCGCGGGAAAGGACCATGAGCCGGAAGCCCTTAATGAAAATTTCGGGGAGCAGGAATAAAAAAGCGGCGGAAACCCAAAAAAGATTGGCGGATTTTAAAAGCTTCCAGGTGGCGTCAAGGTCCACCATCCGGAGTAAAAGGGCGAAGAGAAGCAGGCCCAAAAGGAAGGCGAAAGAACTTAGGCGTCTCATGATTTTAAAAGTTCCTTTTCAAGGGGTTCCACGCAGTTCGTCCAGTCCCACTTTTTTACCAGCAAAGGGCCTCCCCGGGGGGATTTTTTAGACTTCAAGACCTTCAAAATCGCCTGGGAAAAGTGGATTGGATCAGGCTTGGAAAGAAAAAGAGCCGCCTTCCATTGGCTGATCTCGCCCACTTGGGTGGCGACCACGCGGCAGCCGCTGGCCACGGCTTCGCGCAGTTTCATGGAGGCCCGGTGGCGGTTCACGGCCGTGTCACTGTAATAAACCAGGGCCGCGTCGGCGATGTTCAGGCAGGCCGCCACTTGCCGGGGGGAAAGGTAGCCGGTGAAGTGGACGGAAGGGGCGATATGCATCTCGAGCGCTAAGCGCTTGAAGCGGCCCTCGTCCGGGCCCCCGCCCGCCACGAGAAGATTAGCCTGAGGAGCGGTCTTCAAAATGATTTGGAAAGATTTCAACACCGGTTCCAAGTCGCAGGCTACGTTCAAGTGGGCGGTGAAGACTAAAAGGGGGCGGGCTTTCGGGTCACGCGCGAGGGCCGCGCCGATGCCGGGAAGGTTTTCCTTCGCTCCAGGTTTGGGCGAGAATAAATTTGTGTCCACGCCTTGGGGAAGCTGGACCAATTTGGAATCGCTTACGTGGAAAACTTGGTGAAGCGGCGCCAGCAGATGGGGCGTGTGATAGGTCACCAGGTCGGCCCATTTCGGCCAGGGCTTCTGGATCCACTGGTGGAATTTTCGGAAAGCTCCGTGGCTGTAATCGAAATCCAAATCATCGACGTCGATGACGACTTTCGCCCCGCGGATTCTCTGCCACCAGAGTGCTGGAATGACGGTGGGATAGGGCTTGATCGCCATGGCCACATCGCTGTGTCTTCCGAAGGATTTGAATAAATAGTAAGGCAGGGAAAGGACCATGTCGAACCACAAAGGAAGGCTGGGAATGGGTTTCACCAAGACCGCCTGGTGGCCCCTTTTACGGAAGGCCTCGGCGATATAGCGGGCCCTGAGGGCGCAGCCCGTACCTCCGCCCTTGGAGGAGAAGACGAGGATTTTCAGTGGGGTTAGGGCTTGGTGTCTCGTTGGTTTCATGGGTATGGGTAGATTGTAAAGCGCCCTTAAGAGGGGGGCCACCGTAAAATCTTGATCAGAGGGGGGCTTTTTATTGACGAACCCATGGATTTTAGACCTGTCCCATGGCGTAATAGGTTCGAATTTAGTATTCGTTGTCATCCTGAGCGGCGTGAAGAAATCACTGTTTCGTTCTTTTTTTATTTTCTCCTCGCCCCTCTTGTCGGGCGTAGCTTTAGCGAAGTCTGATGCGGGAGAGGGTAGGGTGAGGGGTGCTGTTTTTTTTGGAGTCTTTTTGGAATTAGATTTCATTACGCAATGAAAGGTGATTTTTATGAAAAATTCTTACGGGTTGGTTTTAGCTACATTTTTGGTTTTCACGGCGGGTTTAGCCCAAGCCGCAGACACGGTTTATGGGTTCAAAGCGAAAAATATCGACGGCAAGACCGTTTCCCTTTCCAAATATAAGGGCAAGACCCTGCTCATTGTGAACGTGGCCAGCAAGTGCGGGCACACGCCGCAATACAAGGGTTTGGAAACGCTTTACCAGAAATACAAGGACAAGGGTTTTGTCATCTTAGGTTTTCCCTGCAACCAATTCGCCGGCCAAGAGCCCGGCACGGAAAAGGAAATTAAAACCTTTTGCGAGAGTACCTACAATGTGAAGTTTCCACTTTTTTCCAAGATCGATGTGAACGGCGACCACACGGATCCACTCTACAAGTTCCTGAAGAACGCCTTGATGGACGAGTCGGGCAAGGGTGATATAGGATGGAATTTCACCAAGTTCCTGATCAACAATAAGGGCGTTCCCGTGAAGCGTTTTTCAACAAATATCGAGCCGGAAGGCGTCGAGGCGGATATTCAAGCGCAGTTAAAGCCATAACCAAAATCGAATAATACCCCCATCCTGGCTTTCTCTCGTCGAGGGAGAAGGAAACTAAATCCCTCGCCCCTTGCGGGAGAGGGTAGGGTGAGGGGTGATTTAGGTCGTTTCTTTTCGTAGGAGCGGGTTCTTCCTCCTTCGCTAAAGTTACCGAGGACGAGCAGACCCGCCCTTTTCTTTTTTTGTGTACAATCCTTCCATGCCCGAACCCTCCAAATGCCCCCGCTGTGACCAGCCCTTGACCGGTACGGAAAAAATATGCCCCGCCTGCCGCAAACCGCTTTTGAAAACCGAAGGTTTAGCCAGCGTGGGGGCCAAGGGACCTGTCTGCCCCATCTGCAAAATTCCTGTCTATCCGGGGACTTTGGATAACCTTGACGTTTTTCATTGCGCCGAGTGTGAGGGAGTGGGAATCCAAAGGGAAGTGATGATGAAACTTCAGCCCCAGGGTAAAAAAGAAATCCAGATCGGGGCCGAGGAACGAAACCACAAGACTCCGGCTTTTTTTGAGCCGAGAAAGAAGCCGCCCTTTCTCATCTGCCCCTTTTGTTCCAAGCGGATGGAAGCCGTGAAATTTGGGAAGATCGAATTGGACATCTGCGAGAAATGCGCGGGAATCTGGCTGGAAGGCCTCAAACTAGGGTTGTTGCAGGATATTATTGGGCCTTATAAGTGGAAGGCGATCAAGAAATAGGTTTTACCCCATTCCCGGTTCCGGATTTTCAGTTCGTTGTCGAGGTGCCGTTAATCCATGACATGAGGCCCTTTCCTGAATCTATCGATCCGGACGGCGATTTCGAAAATAAAGTTGATCCTCACGGGATATTTTTCCGAGGAGGATTCCCCCTTCAACCTGGCTATATTCAGGATCATTTTATTTTCGTCCGTTTTGTTTTTCTTCCGCTTAAATGACTTTGTTTGGTTCAGCCGCCTGCCGGCCGAATTGAAGGTGCCGCCTTTAGGAATGGGCTTTCTCTTATCCGTCGTTCCCGTCAATCCCCAGGCCACGAAAATCATCGGGGTTTTATTCATGGTTTTTTGTTTCCTCGGCCTTATCGGATGGTTCACCAGGACCGCTTCCTTTTCCGCGGCCCTCAGCGGGGTCTATATCCTGGGCTTACCCCAATGTTATGGAAAAGTTGATCATATATACCACCATATGGTTTGGTTCATGCTCCTGTTGGGAACCTCCCGCTGCGCGGACGTCTTATCGGTGGACGCCGTCTGGAAAGCGTTCCGGGAAGCCGACCGGGGCCGGATCGTGGAAAATGGGAAATCGGCGGAGTATGGAAGGCCGCTGAGGTTTATCTGGATGCTGATGGGCATTATTTATTTTTTCCCCGGCTTATGGAAATTACTTTCGGGCTGGCGGTGGGTATTTTCCGACAATTTAAGAAACCGGCTTTATGACAAGTGGTATGAAATGGGCGGCTGGGTCCCCGTTTTCCGGATCGACCAAACCCCCTGGCTGTGCCAACTTTCCGCACTGGCGACGGTTTTTTTCGAATTGTCCTTCGTGGTTTTGATCCTATTCCCCCTAGCGAGGCCCATGGCGGCCCTTGGCGGCCTTCTGTTCCACAACTTAACCTACACCTTCATGAAGATCGGGTTTTTCCCGCTCCAGGTTTGTTATCTATCCTTTGTGAATTGGGCGGGTTTATCGGCCCGGACAGGCCGCCGGTTTTTCAAGAAGCCTTTGATCCTCCTTTACGACGGCAATTGTAAGCTATGCCGGAGGACCATTTCCGCCATCCGCCAGTTTGATGTTTTCCAAAGGGTTTTTTACGTGAACGCGATGGACGGAAAACCGGCGATGCCGCCTGGTTCGCCTTCAATCGATCCCGATGATCTGATGCGCGATATGCACGCGGTTGTCGGCGGTAAAAAATGGAGGGGGTACGAGGCCTACCGGGTTTTGGCCCAGCGGATCCCGGTTTTTTGGCCCCTCTGGCCCTTCCTGTGGTTGTGGCCCGTTCCTCCCATCGGCCGATGGGTGTACCGGAAAGTCGCCGATTCCAGGTTATGCCTTTTAAAAACCCCGCCGGTTTCGGGAGGGCCGCCCGAAAGAGGCTCAAGTCTCCGCCTCTTGAATTGGATTGGGATCATTTTGCTGTCGTTTAATTTTGCCTTCGGCATATCCAAGAGGGAGGCGGCATGGCCCTTTGTCTGCTACCCCGCCTTTTCCGGATTGATGGAAAAGCCCGAGAAGACAAAACTGATGGTTTGCGCTTTTGACGGGTTCAAGGAGGAGGAAATAGACCTCATCCGTTGTTTGGGACAGGACATGAATCCTAATAAAATTTACGGGGTCACCAGGGTGATATTGAAATCGCCGGCCGGGGATCAACGGAATGACCGGCTGAGGACCTTGGTCCGGATGATGAGGGAAAAGGGCGCGGATTTCGGTAAAGCCTCGACGATCCGGTTTTACGAAGCCATTTACTCGGTAGAGCCGGGGAAGATGGACCAAGCCTATCTTTCCAGGAAACTGCTGGCGGAGTTAGCGATCCCGGCGGATAATCGGGGAGAATTGAATCCTTAAAGCCTTATAAGTGGGAGGCGGTCAAAAAATGAAAGCGCCGCCGGAATCGAGGGACTCGGGCGGCGTTTGTAAACAATCAATTGTAAAGACTAAAACTACCGCTGGTCTTGTTGGTCCCAGTCATTCCGCTTTCCTTTAGAACCGGGGTATTTCATCTTGTGTTGATTGAAATCCCTGTAGGGCTTGTCCGAATCCATGTCCACCGTCACATGGCTGGAGCCTGGGGAGTACCTGGAGGGCAGACTGTTGGTCTGGTGCCAGCCGCCGTTTTCCGGGTAATAATAGACTTTCCGCTCGACATCAAAATAGACCTGAAGCGAGGGGTAGTACCAATAGTGATAACGGACTTGTGAACCGCCGGGACCGGAACTGACTACCACTCCCCGGCGGAGCATGCAGGAGGACAGCAGAAAGGTAAAAGAAAAAGCCAGCACCGCGAAAATCATAATTCGTTTCATAATTCGTTCCTTTTGAACAGAAAAATAGCTACGGTTTAAATTTAAATGATCGGCGGTATTTTTTTTATGTTTGCGGTCATAAAAGAAATGTTCCATCCTCGAACGTTCTCAATGTGATAGCTTTTATTTGTAGGAAATCAATGCGTTGCCTATCGGAATATGATTTGCCTCATCTGGATTAGGCGGTTTGTGATTTCAAGTTGGGAAATTTTAATTTTAAAGGGAGGGGACTGAGACCCGTCCTTTCTTGAAGAAGTTGAGGAGGGTTTCTGTGAAAAATTCAAAACCCAAAACGGTGGGCAGCTACATCAAGGCGGCGGCCCCGGAAGCCCAGGGCAAGTTGAGACAGCTTCGACAGGCCATCAGTCAGGCGGCGCCCAAAGCGGAAGAGAAGCTCAGCTATGGCATGCCTTATTACCATTATCTGGGGAGGCTGGCCTATTTCGCGGCTTTCAAACACCATATCGGGCTTTATATCCCCTCGCCGGTGGTCGCGGAGTATAAAAAGGAATTGAAGGGTTATGTCACGGCTATGGCGACCATCCGCTTTCCCATGGAAAAGCCCATTCCCGTCGCGTTGGTCAAGAAGCTGGTCAAGGCGAGGATGAGGAAGAACGAAGCTAAAAAGAAAAAGTAAGGTGATCTGTCATTGCGAGGAACGAATTTTGTGACGCGGCAATCTCAGTTCCTGGGTGGTTTTAAGGTTGTTGTAGGGGCGGGTCTGAGACCCGCCCGGTCTTCCGTTTTATTTCCTCTTCTTCCCGAACAGCTTTTGCGTCTCATCTAAATAATAATTCCAACCCCAATGGTGCATCATGCCGAACTTGTCGTCGGGGAGGTTCTTTTGGTTGACGGTTACCAGGGTATCCTTGCCCTGCTTTTTGAAGGTCGCGGTCACCTGCGATTCCAAACCCCTGGTGTAGCGGGACATCCAGGTTTGCTGGACTTTTTTGCCGGGGGATAGGGCGAGGAAGCGGCCATAGTGGGCGATTTCAATTTTTCCGTTCTTCGCAAGGAAAAAAAAGAGATTGCCAACTTTGGGTTTGAAAATCACTTTCATCGTGTCGTGGTAAGGATTGCAGGCGATCTTGGGATCGATCCAAGCTTTATAAACCTGGGCCGGGGAGGCCGGAATCACGCGCTTCAAGGTAAACCCCATGGTTTTGATATGCTCTTTCATGACTTTTTTCTCCTTTGTCTTTTATTTTTAAAATGTTCCTCAAGCAAATCCAACTTCTCACTCCACATCTTTTCGTACTCATTCAGCCAGGTCTTGACCAAGCGCAAAGGTTCGGGCTTGACCGTAATGACATGCTCGCGCCCTTGTCTTTCCCGGCTCACCAGACCTGCCCCCTCCAACACCTTTAAATGCTTGGAAACGGCGTTGAGGGACATATCAAAGGGCTCGGCGATTTCCGTGACCCTGGTTGGCCCCTGAACCAGCCTGGCGATAATTTCCCTGCGGGAGGGATCGGCAATGGCGGATAAAACAGCGTTTAAGTTTTCCATGGATACATTCAACCATAAGGTTGAATGTATTGCAAGAGCTTTTTAAAAGCTTTAGATCCGAGTTTAGGGGACGTTAAAAAGAGGATTGATATATAAATTTTATGACTTGCGAAGGAGTATTTTTCGTTTGTTTCTAATCCAAAGGATAAAGTAAACGAGTGTGAAAATCGGAAAAACCGACAATGAATAGATGGGAAGAAAAAACCAAGCAATACAATCGGTGGATGAACCGGGGAAAAAAGTAATTTTAATTTTTGTCGTTATGTCGAATAAAAACCAGATAATAAGGGCTGCGCGTCGTGCTATGAAGATATTCTTATCTCTGGGAGTGTTGGAAAGACTAATAATCCCAAAAACAGTGTAGGGCAATAAAATGAAAAGCGTATCCTGGCTAAAGAAATTGCTTGAAGCTTTGGCCAGTGAGAACACGTTTATTAAAAAGCCCAAAACGCAAAGCCCGAATAAATATTTGTCGTATTCGGAATTTGTGAAAATCTTTTTTATTTTTTGAAGGTGGGGAAGGGTCCGGCCATATTTAATCCTTTTGCGATAAGTGGTGTCCGACAACTTTTTTCGTTAATTCTTTTTCAAAATCATTAATTATTATCGTCGGAAAATTATTCATTTTTGTTCTTGAGCAGTTTTTTTAAAAAATTCGATTTTATTGAGATATCTATACTATTTTTAATCAACGTATGTCATTACCCATCAAAACGGACTTCATGTTTTCGATGAGTTCCCTGCCGCCTTTATTATTCCGCAAAAGCCCTGAAAGTCGAATTTTGGACAAAAAAATACTTGGGGCCGGAAGGTATCTTCCAGCCCCAAGTATTGGTTGCTTTAGATTCGACTTGAAGTGGCTAGTTCTGGTCTTTCCGGCCTCTTCCATTCCCCTGGCTTGGGTCCGTCCCATCGCCTTGATCCATTTGGTTATCCCCTTTGCCTTTGCGTTTCATGGGTTGGCGGCCGTCATCACCCTTTGAATTATCGACACTATTTGGTTGATCAGGTTGACCCTTTCCGATATCTCCGGCCTTCACATTATCTCCATCCTTCTTTTGGTCCGCTGGGGGCTTGGTCCTGGCGTCCATAGCGGGTTTCTTATCCTTCGAGGGTTTATGGCCCATCGGCATTTTTGGGTTTACCTTTACCCCTGTTTTGAATCCGACCCCGGTTATCGTCCGGTTGCCCTGGCCCATGTCCGGCTTGTGGTTTCCATTATCCGTGGGGCGTACATTTCCGCCATTATTCGTGTCAACAGGACGGTTGTCCTGGATCCTATTCGTCCCGGTCTGAGACGGATATTTCGCGCGGTGCTTGTCGAAATCCGTGTAAGGTTTGTTCGAATTCACATTCACCACAACGTGGGACGAGGAAGTAGCAAAGCGGGAAGGAAGCACAGAGGCCTGGTACCACCCGCCGTTTTCTGGATAGTAATAAACCATTTGTTGATAGTCGTAATAGACCTGGGTGGAGGGGTAGTACCAATAGGAATAATTGACGTAGGAGACCGAGCCAGTGCCGTCCGAATAGACCCCGGTTCCGCCGCGGACCATGCAGGATGTCATCATCGCCGCCAAAGAGATTCCCAGCAATGCGAAGAAAAACAGACGTTTCATGATCGTCTCCTTGAGTTGAAATGATACGGCAAGAGGGTACGGCTAAACCGGATTAACGGACGTCGTGCCCGGTGAGGACGGCCGCGCCGCGTTTGGCTAGTTCCCAACCACCCTTCAAATTCCACATGGGGTCGTTGAGGCGGATCTTGGAGAGCAGATACTTGGGGCGGAAGAGGACTTCGCGATAGGCCTGGCGGCGCATCTCAATCAAATCCTGGCTGGTTAAGGCTTCCGTCCTCACTACCGGCACAGGGGCCAGGGGCGAATACTGGGACCAGTCTTTATGGTTCAAGAAGCCGCGCTTCTCGTACCAGGGATACATCTCGGTATTGG
>CAZHFP010000057.1:2453-15502 GCA_964531065.1 uncultured bacterium | reverse complement strand
GGTTAAACCTTTTTAGGTTCAGGTGACGGAGGCGAGGTTCGAGGTCAGGATCTGTTGAATCTTGGCTTTGAGGGCTTCGATGTTCACCGGTTTAGGGAAGAAGCCGCTGATGTTGAAGCCTTTCAAGTTGAAATCATCTTCCATGCCTTTGAAGGCGGAGGCCACTAGGATCGGCAAGTGGGGATGATCCGCCCTTACCCGGGGGATCATTTCCATGGCGTGCATATCCGGCATCTTGATATCGGTCATCAAAAGGTCCACCTTCTCATCCTCCAAGAGCCCTAAGGCTTGGAGGCCGTTCTCAGCGGTCAGGACCCGATAGCCAGCCTCGGTTAATTCCTCGGTGTAGAGTAAACGGGAAGCCGCCTCATCTTCCGCCAACAGGATTGTAAAAGGTTCGTTTCTCATGACAGCCTCCCTTAAAATTATTCTTCCCCCAGAGGAAGATAAACCGTAAAAACACTACCCTTGCCTACTTCACTTTCCACGTCCAACGTTCCCCCGTGGGCCGCGATAATTTTGTGACAGATGCTCAATCCCAGACCCGTGCCGGTGATTTTGGTGGTAAAAAAAGGATGAAAAAGTTTGGAGAGGTTTTCCTTCGGGATGCCGCAGCCGGAATCGCCGATTGAGATGGCCGCCATTTTTTGTTGGAGGAACAACTGCTGAAAAAGGGGCCCGTCGCCTTTCCCGCCGGCCGCTTCGGGAACGAGCCCCTCGAGGAGGCGGGTTTTCAGGAAAAGTTTTCCGCCTGGTGCGGTCGCTTGGACGGCGTTTAAAATGAGGTTCAAGATGACCTGCCGCACTTTTGGGATATCCAAGGGAACTTTCGGAAGGTCTGGGCTCAAGGAACGCTCCACCACGATCCCCGCGGCCTCGATTTTTTCGTTGAGAAAAACTTGGGTTTCTTCCAGGAGCTGGTTCGCGTCCCCGGGTTCTTTGTGAACTTTATCCGGACGGCTGTATTCCAGCACGTCGTTAACGATACTGTCCATGCGGACGACCTCTCCGGCGATGATATCGGCATACTTCTTGAGGTTGGCGTCTTCCAGCTTGGCGGAGAGGCGTTTGGAAAATCCCATGATGGCGTTCAAAGGATTCTTGATCTCGTGGGCCACGCCCGCGGCCATTTCGCCCAGTGCGGAGAAGCGCTCTGAGCGGAGCAATTGGGTTTCCATCTGCCGAAGCAGGGTCATGTCCTTCAGGGTTGCGATGGCGCCGATAACCTCCCCGTTGCCGCCCCGAAGCACGGTGGTTTCCAGGGTGATGGGGATGATTTCTGACCTGGTTGTTTTTATTTCCAAATGATCCTGTAGATAGCTTCTTTCATCCTCCAGAGTCCGCGCCAACGCCGAGGCGATGGGGAGCAGGGGCTCGGGAAATTCTTGCAGGGCTTTTTCCGCCATTTCAGCTTCCACGAACCCGGTGATCTGCCGGGCGCCGGTGTTGAAGGTTCTTATTTTGCCGTCCTTACGAACCACGATGATGCCGGTCTTGATCGAGGAGAGGACGCAATGGTGGTATTCCAAAAGGGATTTCAGCTTCCGGTTGGTTTCCAATAATTTTTGGGAAGAAGCGTCAGCCTGTTCGGCCAGGAAGTTGTTCATTTCCTTCAGGCGGGTTTGCTCCGCTTTCTGCCGGTTGGTTTCAGACGCTAGATAGCCGCTGAGGGAGGCCGCGATAAAAAGAAAGGGAAAGCGGACTAAAATATCGGTGTCCAAAGAGAAGGGCTGGCCGGTGGCTTTCATTTGGAGGAAGGCGTAGAGGGAGCATGAAACGATGGCGATGCCGAAGACGCTTTTCACGTCTTGGGAGAGGGCTGAAATAAAGACGGTCGTGAAAAAAATAATGAAGAGATCCACGTCCTTGATCCCGCCCATGTAGATTCCGGCGGAAACGAAGAGGATATCGGCGATGAAGACGGCGGAAAGCAAATTTTTATTCTCAAACCAGCTGGGTTTCAGGAAAGCCATGCCGAAAATGGTGAGGAAATAAAAGGCAAATAAGGTGAGCAATTTACCCTTGAAGAGGATGTCATTGTCCTGATCCTTAAAAAAAAGAAGGACCGCGATGGCCAGAAAGACGAGAAATCGAAAAGCGATCAGGATTTCCTTTTTCCCCATATTGACCTTGGAATTTTCCAGGCCCAACCGCAGGTTGGAAAAATTACCCCGAAAGGGCGTCGTTGGGATGGGTTCGGCGTATGAGTTGATCATGCCTTTAATAAAGCAAAGCATGTGCCATTAAAAATGGCTTAAAATGGGGGTTTTTGTGGGGGAAGAGGCAAGAAAAGCGGTAGTCTTTTGCCCAGTGGGTAAGAACTACTCAACAGCGTCGTTCGTCGTCCGCTTTCCGTCGTTCGAAAAAATCCAACAAAAGTCTGACAACTGAGGGGGCATTTATGTTGAAAGAAGTTATCGGTTGGGGATGACGGGCGTTAAGGCTGTTACGGACGACGGAGAGCGGGTGTTAAGCCTATTCCAGACTGTATTTTTTCATTTTGTTGAAGAGCGTTTTGCGGGTGATTCCCAGAAGTTTGGCGGCCTTTGATTTATTGTCCTTGGTTTCCAGGAGGGCCCTTTTGATGTTTTCAAGTTCCGCCTCGTTGCGGCTGAGAACCTGTTTGCCCGGCGCGGGCGCGGCTTTGGCCTCCCGAATTTCCTTGGGCAGGTCCTTCAGGGTGAGGGAAGAGCCTTTAGCGGTGATGACGAGCCGCTCGATCACGTGTTTGAGTTCCCGCACGTTGCCGGGCCATGAATAGTTTTTAAGGACCGCCAGTATGTCGTCCGAAAGAAGGCTGAGTTTTTTATTGAAGGCGCGGCAGGATTCCTGCAGAAAAAAATTAGCCAATTGAACCACGTCCCTGGGCCTCTCCCGAAGGGCGGGAAGGCGCAAGGGCACCACGTTCAGCCGGTAGTAAAGATCGCTCCGGAAACGGCCTTCCTTGA
Source organism: uncultured bacterium (assembly GCA_964531065.1). GTDB lineage: Bacteria > Oederibacteriota > Muellerivitia > Muellerivitales > Muellerivitaceae > PALSA-1180. Next base: position 12,554 of record CAZHFP010000057.1, on the reverse strand, counting down.
CCTCCAGCTCCAGATTACGGTGGGTGGCCGTGATGACCCGGACATCCAATTTGATTTCCTTGTTGCCGCCCAGACGGCGCACGGTTTTTTGCTCAAGGACCTTCAGTAATTTCATCTGCACGGAGGCCGTCAATTCGCCGATCTCATCGAGGAAAATACTGCCCCCCTGGGCTTCCTCAAAGAGGCCCAGCTTCTGGCGTTTGGCGTCGGTGAAGGCGCCAGGCTCATAGCCGAACAATTCGGATTCTAGGATCGACTCGGGAAGGGAGCCGCAGTGAAGCTCCACGAAGGGCTTACTGGCCCGGGGGGAGAGGGTGTGGATCAGTTTGGCAACGTGCTCTTTTCCCGTGCCGGTTTCTCCCAGGATCATGACGGTCACCTTTTCCTGGCCCGCGACCTGTTCCACCTCACTGTAAAGTTTTTGCATTTCCGGATCGCTGAGGAATAAATAATCCTTACGGTACATATCCTGCTGCTGGCGCTTGAGGGCCGCGACTTCCTTTTGAAGACCCTTTTTCTCCGCGATTTTCCGAATGATAATTTTTAGTTTTTCCATATCGATGGGCTTTTCCAGAAAGTCCTCAGCGCCCATCTGCATGGCCTTCACCGCCGCGTCCACCGAACCTTCGCCCGTAATGACCACGACCGAGGCGGTTTGGAACTTCTCGTTTAATTTCGCCAGGATCTCTATCCCGCCCATGTCGGGAAGGTGGAGGTCCAGCAGGATGACATCGGGGTTCAGCTGGCCGACTTTTTCCAAGCCTTCGGCACCCGAATGGGCGGAAAAAGTTTCGTGGGAAGCTTGCTCGAGAAATTTTGAGAGGATTTTAGCCAGGGAAATTTCGTCGTCGATGATGAGGATGCGCATGCTGTTCCTGTCATTGATTTTAGGATCATTTATTTTAGCAGAAGTTAGTCCTATTTCACGCTAAACGTGAGTATTTTTTGGGATTCATTGGCCAGAATAAGTGCGAATTTAGGGATGACCGATGGCAAGCGGAGGAAAATTTATGAGTTTTAGGGGGTAAGTCCCCCTTTTGGTTTTTGTAGCTCTGGCGGAACTCGCCCAAACCGTTAAACCCGGTCCGTCCGCGTCTCCGGCCCCAGAAAAACCACCACGTCCAGGGTCTGGCTGGGAGTTCAGAAGTTCTGGTCGAATGGCTCCGCGATCAGGTTGGGGAAGAAAAATAATTGCCCAGCGGGGATCAAGCTAAATTCCGGCTAAGCGCTTAAGATGGGTTCGGGCCTCGAATCAAGGGAAGGAAAAGAACGAAAAATGGTCGCGAGAATAACGGCGGTTTTTATTCTGATTCTGGCTGTTTCGGGATGCGGCACTTTAGGAATGAATGATCCCCAATTAAAACTGACAGTAGAGCCTAATCCGGCCATAAGGGGACAAAAAGCTCTTTTTATCCTGAACGCCCCGATGGATGCGGAAAAGGTCACGGGGGTGCTGGAAATATTTACCAGCCCGTCGTTCGCGTTTAAGAAGAGCCTCAAGAAAAAATATTGGTATATTTCCGACAAGATCCCCGAAACCGCGCTTGTGCCGCCGGGGATCTATTCGGTTCGGCTGTCCTATTCCACTCGGAATCAAACAACTCATTACATGAGAATGAAATTAAAATTGAAGTAGGCCGAAAATTCTCAGCGCCAAGGGCGGTAATCCGGCTTGGGCATCAAAAGAAAGGAAGGTCCCCCCATTGTTTGCATGGATCCAAACTCTGCTTGCCCATAACGGTTACTGGGTCGTCCTGGTGGCGGTTTTTTTAAATAATCTTTGTTTTCCCATACCGGGGGATTCGACGCTTTTAGGGGCGGGGTTCTTCGCTGAAAAGGGAGTGCTTTCCTTTTGGGGCGTGGCGCTGGCGGGTACCGCCGCCTGTTTCATGGGCGGAAATGGCGGTTATTGGCTCGGTCAAAGGCTCGGACACAGGCTTTTGAAAAAAATCAGCTGGCTCCAAATGACGCCGTCCCGGATCGGCCGGATTGAGTTTTTTTTCGAGAAGTACGGGGCCAAGGCGGTTTTCTTCGCCCGGCTCGTGGCCCTGCTCCACCCGGTCACTGGGCTTTTGTCGGGCATGTGGAAAACGCCGCTGAGGCCTTTTTTGTTTTACAACCTGGCCGGATCGGCGGCCTATGCCTTCCTCTATACCCTGGTGGGCTATTTATTCGGGCAAAAATTGGAATCCATCAAGACCTGGGCCGGGCCTACCCTCCTTTACCTTTTTCTCATCGCCGCGGGTCTGCTGATCTTGGGATTATTTTTACGGCGTTCGATCCGGGATTTTTTCACTCATCTGGCCCCGATGAAACAGAAAGCCGGACGGCGGAAAGGGGGCCGTTCGAGGTAGAATAGGGAAAGATTCCATTTATCAAAGGAGGCGGGAATGTTTATTACCGTGAAGGGATTAAACCAAGTGGAGCACTTCATTAATCTTTCGCAGGTCACCCGTATTTCCTACGGCGGGAAAGACAATGTGCATGTGCATTTCGCCGACGGCCAGCAGCCTATTTCCATTTCGGACTCCGAAGCCGCCCTGCTCAAGGCCGCTATCAACTCCAAACCCGCCGAGTAAACTTTCAAAAAAAATCTATTTTACCACCCCTTCGATAAACTCAGGGCCATGAGGCACTCGAATGGCAAGGTCACCAAGGACAGAGGCGGATAGAATTTGAATAAATAGTCCTTAAACTAAGTTTGGTTTTGGATTTTCTTGGTGTACTTGGTGGTGAAAGCCGTTAGTTAGTTGTCCAGGCGGGCGAGGATTTTTTGGCCCTCGGTGTCGTCAATGAGGACAAAGTTTTGCGGCGGCTCCAGATAATAAACGTCCGCATGCCTGATGTTGAACCAAAGGCCGTGAAGTTTCAGATCTCCCGCGGCTTCTTTCGCCTGGACCATTGGATGGCTTCTTAAGTTGTTCAATTGCAGGGCCACGTTGCGCTGGGAAAGCGAGTCCTGGTCTTTCAGGTTATCATTCAAGGCGGCCTTGGCGTGCTGCAGCCAGGAAACTAAGGGTGTTCTCTCCCGGGCGTCCGGATTATTGGCCAGGGCCTTCATGGCGCCGCAGTCCGAGTGGCCGCAGACGATGATATGGCTTACCTTCAGCGTTCCCACGGCGAATTCCAAGGCCGCCACCGCTGAACCCCCGTCAGGAAAGGGGGGCATGATATTCCCGAGGTTTCGGATCACGAAGAGGTCGCCCGGATCGGTGGAAGCGAACACATTCACCGCCACCCGGCTGTCCGAGCAGGCGATAAAAAAACAGTCCGGGCTTTGGCCCAGGGCCAGTGTTGAGAAAAGTTCTTTGACCCCTTCCCGCCGGGTCCGTCTAAATTCCATGATGCCGTTGATGAGTTTTTTCATGGGGAATAGTTTAGGACAAATCGAACCTATTTACCACCAAGGCACCAAGGGCGCCAAGTAAGACTCAAAAGTATTTTAAAAAAATTCTTCGACCTTCTTGGCGCCCTTGGCGCCGTGGTGGTTAAATGGGTGTTGCTGGTGTCCTTAATCCTTATTCACCATTTTGGCCATGGCTTCGCCGTAGCGCTCGCCGGATACCCGGAACTTGGACAAAATTTGATGGATCGCCGAAAGGTCCCCTTCCGTTAAATGGATTTCGCAGGCCGCCGCGTTTTCCTCAAGATGTTTCACTTTAGTCGTCCCGGGGATGGGAACGAAGTTCCCCTCTTGATGGAGCAGCCAAGCCAACGCGATTTGAGAGGGAGTGGATCCTTGGAGGGCGCCCATTTTTTTTACTTCCTCCACCAGCTTCAGGTTCTCCTTGAAGTTTTCCCCTTGAAAACGCGGAAGCTTCCGGCGGGTGTCATTGTCCGAAAAATCATCCGGGCTCTTTATTTGACCCGTGAGAAATCCCCGGCCCACGGGGCTGAAGGGAACCAGTCCTATCCCCAATTCTTTCAAGACCGGAAGCACCTTTTCTTCCAAGCTGGTTTCCCAAAGCGAATATTCGCTTTGAAGAACACTCAAGGGGTAGACCTGGCAGGCCCGGCGCAAGGTATTGGGCCCCACCTCGCTTAAGCCCAGATATTTAACTTTACCCTGCTTCACCAGTTCGGCCATGGCGCTTACGGTGTCCTCAATGGGAACCTTGGGGTCTAAGCGGTGGAGATATAGAAGATCAATATAAGTAGTGCCCAAGCGCTGGAGCGATCCCTCGACAGCGGAGCGGACATTGGCGGGCGAGCCGTCCAGATTATCGGGGCCGGTCACGCCGCCCTTCCAGGCGAATTTGGTGGCCAGGATCACCTTTTCTCGGCGGCCCTTCATCGCCCGGCCCAGCAGTTCCTCATTCAAATGGGGGCCGTAGGTCTCGGCGGTATCCCAAAAGTTGATGCCCAGTTCCAGGGAGCGGTCCAAGACGCGCGAGGATTCGGCTTCATCGGCTTTGCCGTAGGCGAAGCTCATGCCCATGCATCCCAAGCCGATTTCAGAAACTTCCAGGCCCTGTTGTCCCAGTTTTCGTTTTTTCATGAAGTCCTCCCTGAATAAATGGATCTGTCGAATTGGTTTTAAGGGATGGGAATCAGGGGAAGCAATAGGGCTTTAAAAGAAATGCGGGAAATCTAAGGGGAGCGGGCGGTAGGGGTCTTTTATTTTCCCTTACGGGTTGAGGCAAGGAGTTTTGCCGGTTTTTGGGGATCATCGGTCCCGACGGTGGGAAGGCCCGCTTGGAGCCATTCCTGAAGTCCGCCCGAATAGTTGTCGGCCTTGAGGCCCTTGTCCAAAAGGATTTTGGCCGCGTTCAAGGCCGCCATACTTTCTTTTTCCGCGCCATAAGTGATAAAAAAAGTTTGTTTGCTGTATTTTTTCACGGCCGCCATGGCGAAGCCTCGGATGTTTTGGCCCAGCGTCAGGTTTTCCGAATCCTTGATATGAAGTTTCTCAAAATCTTTTTCCGACAGGATATTTAACAGCACCACAAAGGGGTCTTTCTTTTTTTCGAGGACTTGTTCTTTGGTCAGGGGCAAGGGTGAGGCCTTCTTTCGGAAGCGCTTTGGTTGTTTCGTGCCTCTACCATAGGCCTTTGAAAGCATAAGTGTTGGTAATAGTGAAGCCCAGAGAAGGCGGCCGGCGCTGAGGGGCCTTTTGGCTCACTTTCGCTTTATCCCTCTCCGTTGAGGGGAGAGGGCAGGGTGAGGGTGATAGCTGTTGATACTAAACCGCCTGCCCCGCGGCGAAGGCCGAGGACCAAGCCCATTGAAAATTAAACCCGCCCAATTGCCCGGTCACGTCCAAGACCTCGCCGATGAAAAAAAGCCCCGGCACTTTGAGTGTTTCCATGGTTTCCGGCGAAATTTCCCGGGTGTCGACTCCGCCCCTCATCACTTCCGCCATTCGGTAGCCAAAAGTATCGGAAGGGATGAAGCGATAGGCATGAATGGTTTTCGACAGGGTCAGCAGCTGGTCATCGTTCAAGGCCGACCAGGCTCCGCGGGCGCCGGCATGCCAGGCTAAGCGCTCGGCCAGACGGCGGGGGATGCGCTCGGAAAGCCAAATCCGGAATTTCCCCCGGCCGCCCTCGGCCCGGTCTTTCTTTAATTGTTCGAAGGTGGATTCCACCGTGAGTTCGGGGATCCAATTGACGGTCAACTCCATTCCGGGATTCCAATAGAGGGAAGCGTTTAGCATGACCGGGCCGCTGAGGCCTTTGTGAGTGATCATGATGTCTTCTTGCATTTTCCAGGCGCCGCAGGACACAGCCACATTGAGGTGGATTCCGGCTAACCCCTCAAAGCGGGTTAATTCTCTTTCGGGAAAGGCGAGGCCGGCCAAGGCGGGGGAAGGCTCAATGATATTTAAACCAAACTGTTTGGCGATTTTGAACCCCAGGTCGGAAGCGCCCAACTGGGGCCAGGATAATCCGCCCGTCGCCACGACCAACCGGGGAGCGGAATAGGTTTTGCCGCTGGATTGAACGGTGAAGCTGCCGTTCGAGTTAGAAATTTCACCGACCTTTTGATCGAGAAGCGCGTGAACCCCCTTCTCCTGGGCCCGATTAACTAGTAGTTCGATAATGGCCTTGGCGCTTTTATCGCAGAAAAGCTGGCCGTCTTTTTTTTCGTGATAAGGAATGGAGCGGGATTGAACCAGGGCGATAAAATCCTTCGGGGTGAATCGGGAGAGGGACTCGTTGACGAAGCCGGGGTTGGAGCTGACATAGTTGGCGGGACCCGCGTATACATTCGTGAAGTTGCACCGGCCTCCGCCGGAAACCAGGATCTTAGGGGCGGGTTTGGCGCTCTGCTCCAGAACTAAGACCCTTCGTCCCCGGGCCGCGGCCTCGGAAGCGCAAAAAAGACCGGCGGCTCCGCCTCCCAAAATAATGACATCGTAGGAATTCATGGGACTAAGATAACGGAACCGGGGATCCTAAACTACATTTTGTGGAGCGGCCGGCGGTCAGTTTTCGGGGATAGATTGGAGAAAGGCAAAGTTTTTAGGCAGGATATTCACGCCGGCGAAATATTCCACATCATCCACCTGAGGAAGCACGATATCCCAATCTTTGGAACTTTTTAGGATCTGAACCTTGGCCATGTGGGGATCCTTATAAAACATCCAACAACCGGCCATGTTTTCTAGGGTAGCCTGGTCCTTTCGCAGTTTGCCATCGAGGTCGTCCAGCATGACTTGGACGGCCATCCGCGTATCGTAACGAACCATTTCCTCGAAATATTTTCCCTGGTTGGCGGCCCAGCCGTTTTGCCCGGTGATGGGGCGCGGATCGCCCAGTCCCACGATATAGCGGCAAGCCCAGTTGTTGTGCTGGTTGACGTTGTTATCCACCCATTCCACCCGGAGCACCATCCAAAGGCGGGCTTTATCCGCGTCAACGAAACTCAAAACCGCGTAGGGCGTGATTTGCACGGGAGATTCGGACCAGTTTTGATCAAAGGAAAAGCGGCTGGGGGTTTTGGATTGGGCTAACGCCTCTCCCAGGCATTGCTGGGTGATGGAGGCAAGGGCCAAGCTCAAGTTGGTTTCTTTGCCTTGGACGCTGTTTTTAACGCCGCCGGCGATGACGTTCGTGGCGACGACCTGGCCCAGGAACCCGAAAAGATAACCGGCATCCGTTACTTCGACATCCCCCTGGGCGTTGGCGACGCAAATGTTGGCGTTAGGCAGGTGATAGGATCCCGGAGCCCAATCGGTGTCGGCGGACGATTTGTTCGTGATGCCGATGTTGAGATTACTATTGGGGTAGGGAAATGACTTGGTCATGACACCCGCACAGCCGCCGGTAAAAAAAGATAAGGATAGGAATAGCCCGGTGAAGGCCGCATTCCCCGTCAATTTTGACTTCATATCATTCTCCGGATGCCTGATGAGCAAGCCTTAAATATTTTATGAAAGGTAAATTAACCCAAAGACAAGGACTAGGCCATCAAATAAAAGCCGTCAACGCCGGAGAGGGGCGTTCGAAGCGGGTCTATTTCAAGGCTCCCTTGCCCTTGCCGTAACCCTTTCCGCTGAGGAAGACATCGCTCACCCGGTCGAAGTCCGCGATTTGAGTGGTCACATTCGTCCGGAGCCAACGGCCTTCGGAATAACGCAGGGCCATCACCAGCCCGCCCTTCGGTTTGTGATTGAACCGAATCAAGACCAGGGGATGAGAGCTGTAGACCAATCCACAGACCTGAATCGTTTTGACGCCCTTAAGAATTTTCAAGTACTTGCGCCGTTCGGAGGGTTTTTCCCAGTGGTATTTCAAGGCCTCCCGGTCATCCGGATGCCAGCTTTCTAATATTTTTTTGATTTGGCCGGACTTGTCGGCGGCTAGGGCGCTCAAGGCCGCGGATTGAAAGGTGGTGAAGTTGGTTTTCTTTTTTTTGAAAGAAGCCAGGGTGAAGCTTTTCGGCGGATCCTGTAAATAGCCCTTGAGGCTGACGCGGCTTTTGTTTTTTCCGCTTCCAAGGCGCTTCGATTGGAACGTGACCATAAAACCGGGAAGGATATTGACGTTGAAAGTTTTCATTTTACTCAGATGAGGATGGACGGAAGCCGTCGGTGTAGAAAGGGGATTGCCCTGAGTGGAACTTTCGGTTTTTTCCATGAGGGCCCTTATGCTTTGCGCGCGGCTGACGGAGCCTCCCAGCGATAATGCCCAGCGGTCGCATTCCAGGGCCTTTTCTTCCAATCCTTCCGCTTCCAGGCAGGCTTCCAAGCTTTCCCAGGCGTGGGGGTTCTCGGGAGAGAGTTCGGTGGCGTCTGAAAGATCTGGATGGGCCTTGTCGAAGTCCGCCATCAGAAAATAAGCCCAGCCCCGGCCCAGATGATAGGCCCCGCATGGGGGGGTTAACTCGACCGCGCGGTTTAAATCCGCCAGGGCCTTTTTCGCGAAGGGTTGGGCTTCCTTTTTTTTCCCGGCGAAAGATAAGTCATTCCAGTTTTTTAAAAAATCCATGCCCCGGTAAAGTAGGGCGTCGGCGAACCGGGGATCCACCTCAAGGGCCTTCGTGTAGTTCTCCGCCTTGCCCGCGACCAGCCCCTGATAAAAGATCGGCGCCGGGTCTTTTCCGCCGGAAAGGCGGCTGGCCGCGGTGAAATCGTCCTCAATGGCAAGGACAGGTCCGCCCGGCGCCAGGTGCTCGTAGCGCATCAATCCCCGTTGAAAATACCATTTGGGATTGGCCGGTTCCTTTCGGATCAAGGCGGTAAAATATTCTTCGGTGCCGGGAATGGAGGCGGGATCGATTTCCACATCAGGCGCCTGCACGAGAGGCAGGGGAGCGGAGGGAGAAACGATGGGGGCTTTGCGGATATCGAAGGCCAATTGGCGGAGTGTGGGCCAAAACAAAACGGTCAGTATAAAAATCAATCCTCCGGCGTAAAGCCAAGCGAAGCGCTTTATAAATTTACGGTAAAAAAGGATGAGCCTTATTTTAATTTTCAGAAAATAAGGCGAAAGCGGCGAGCGCTTGGCGGGTTTTAGAATTTGGGGGGGCTCGGAATCGTTGGGTTCGAAGGGTGGGATCATGGGGCGAGGTTCGAGCGAAAGGGGCATCCCTTCCCGCGGGGGATGAAAAAGCGCGCGGAAGGGGAGTTTGCCGCCGTCGCGTCCGCCATTTCGCTTCTCCTTATTGAATCAGTCGGCCCCAAAACCGGCCCCCATTCTACACTATTCAATCAAAGCGATTTAAAAACCAATAAATGAACGGCGACATATAAAAAGACCGCGGCCTCGATCCCGGCGGCAATGAGAAGCAGCTTTCGAGCGGATTTAACAGGCGAAAAGACGGCGAAGAGGATGAAGCCTGGACCCAAAATGAGGGACGCGCCGATCCGAAATAAACTTAAAAATCCAACCAACTCCCATAAGGGTCCTTCTGAATGCAAGTTACGGATGGAGCTATTCAGGACTTCCGCCAGGGGCCCGGTGGCCGCCAACAGCAATGAAAAAATGGAAAAGAATTTCCAGAATTTTTCATAAGGTCTCAAAAAATAAAGTCCCAAGGCCGTAGGGATGAAGGCGGCGGCGGCAAAAACCCCCAGAATCAAGACGCTGTCCCCGTCGGCGGACATTCCGGACGAATAGAGGGCCGGGTTTTCCTGGGCCCGGGCTTGGCATAAATAAAAGGTGATGGTGGCGGCCAGAAAGGCCCCCAAGTAGCCGGCGAACACTAAAGCGGCTTTAGCGATTGGCTTCATGGCGTTCTTTCCAGGGCCCTCCGCCCTTTGATTTTTTCAAGCGCTGGGAATCATCAGCGTAAAGCAGCTTCCTTTTCCCTTTTCGGTGGTCGCGGTAATATCCCCGCCTTGAAGCTTCATGAAATATTTGGCCACATAGAGGCCCAGCCCCGCGCCGGCCCGGGACGCTTCGGCCCCTAAGACTTTTTTACGGGAAAAGAGCTGGGCCAGCGAGGAGTCGCTGATGCCTGAACCCGTGTCCCTTATCTCCAGATGGATGAAGGCGTCCTTCTTTTCGGCTTTTAAGGTAATGCCGCCTTTGTCGGTGAATTTAATCGCATTATTGATGAGGTTCCTTAAAGTCTCAATCAACTTATCCTGGTCGGCCATCACTTCCAGATTTTCGTCCAAGCCCTCCAGTGAAAGGGACAAGCCCTTGCGTTGAA
>CAZHFP010000057.1:0-2353 GCA_964531065.1 uncultured bacterium | reverse complement strand
GAAATCAGGCTGTGCTTCATCTCCTCGGCTTGTTTCCGCTCGGTGATGTCGTTCAAGACGGCCATGGCGTATTGGATTTCGCCAGCCTGGTTGTAGACGGGAGTCCCCCAAATTTGGAAGGGGACGATGGTCCCGTCGGGGCGGTGGATTTCCATGTCCTCGCTCATGACCTTTTCCCCCTTGAGGGCCCGGACCAGCGCCATTTTATCCTTAGGGTAAGGCTCCTGGGTTCCCGTCAGATAGGCATGATGAATCCCTATTAGATTTTCGACCGAGTCGCCAGAGGCAATCCCGTCGCCGAATAATTCCTTAGCCCTACGATTGGCGTAATAGGGTTTGCCATTCTTGTCCGCCACAACGATGGCTAGGGGAACCGCCTCCAGGTACTGAAACAGGCGGTACTCTTCCAGCTGGAGGTTTTTTTGGAATTCTTCCTTCAGTTTTATTTCCCGGTTGATCAGCCACAGGGCGGCCGGGAAAAAAACCATGAAAAAAGCGCAGCCGACGATGAACATGATGAGGGCGAAACGGCCGCGTTCCGCCAGCTTTTTCTGCCGCGCCGAAAGAAGGCTTTGTTCTTCCGTGATCATTTGGCCGAATATTTTTTCCAGCGTCTGATTGTCCAGGCTCAAGTTGCCGGACCGGAATAATTTCCGGGCCTTTTCCAAACTCCCTGGGGAACAGAGCCGAAGGGTGTTTTGGATTCGACCTATGGTTTCTGCCAAAATCGGTGAGAGCTGTTTGAGGTTCTCCTTCTGGCGGGGATTGTCGTCGGTTAAACGGACGATCGAGGACTCGTCTTCCATGACAAAATCAAGTTTCGTATTGGAAGATTTCAGGAAAGGCGTCTGATCGGTGATCAGATATCCACGAAGATTCGCTTGGGCTTCGTGGAGATCGGATTCCATTAGATGGATATGGGCCATCACTTCAAAGCTATGCGATACCTCTTTGTAACTATCTTGCAGCCGAGCCAGGCTGAGGATGCCGATAAAGAACAGGGCCAAAAGAACCGCCATGGCCCCGCCAAAACCCAGCATAATTTTACGCCGAACCGGAATCATCATGGGAAACCTGCTTTTTGAAAGTGCCCTAGTTTAGCAGGTAAGCGGGAACGGGGGGGCAGCTGAGATTCCCCCCGGGGTTGATTGAAATTTAATCTGGTGAAAGCGCTGTTTTTCAGATTTTTATTTTAAAATTTTAAAAATTTTACCGTCAAACAAATTCAAACATCTTTATCCGATGGGAGTCAGTTGTAATTAACGGTCCCATTGGTCGTCGTGAGGCTGGCCTCACTATTATTTAACATTTGATTTAACTCGTTGGCTTGATCACTCGTTAGTTCCTTGTTGCCGTTCTCGGCGTAATCGTCGTTCTTTTTATCCCGGATGGTTTGTAAGGCGGCCATGAGGATACTGGCCTGCGTCACGGTCAACTTTCCTACCTTCGAGTCCGCGTTAATACGGGCTTCTTGGGCCTTGATCCGCGCGATGATCTGGCCCTTCGTTACGGCTGAGCCGGGAGCAACCGTGGGGGTTGGGACCACTGTTTGAGCCTGAGCCAAACCGGTGATTCCCGTTAAAAATAGGGATACCGCTAAAAAACCGAATGCTTTCATGAACATCCTCCTTAAATTTATTTCAAAAGGAATAAAGCAAGTTCAGTGCCCGGTGTTGGCGCAAGGTTAGTGACCCGTTTTCGATGAATAACCTTTGAAAAGGGCGCAGGAGCGGGGGATAAAATTTCAAGGATCGATCGGTTTGAGGATGACGATCAAAATGAGACGCTGAATTCTTCTTTTGATTCTGTTTAAGGAGATTTGAATTTTTCGGAACTATCCACTTTTAAAAAAACCTGAAAAAGAGTTTCGGTGCCGGCGTTTTCCTATTTTTTAAAAAAAGGAGTCAGCCGCCAATGTCGAGGATCTTTTTGAACTCTGGAGTTTGATTTAGGGACCCGGATGTTTTGAGGATTAGGGGTTTTCGGTCAGCGCCGGATAAGAATTTTTTTGATTTGTCGGCCCACATACCCGCCGTTAGCGTCTCGGAGTTCCGCCGCCGCCAAGTAAAGTCCGCTGGCCAATCCCTTGGGATTCCAAGCCGTTACGCCCGAGCCGGGAGTGCCGGTTACTCGGGTCACTAATTCTCCCGCCATCGTATAAACCGAAACGTTTAAGGTAAGGCTGGGTCCCGCCGCGTCCGTAAAGATCACCGCTCCGCCGCTCTTGGATTCGTCCACCAGATTGGGTTTAGCGATCACTTCTCCCATTCCAAAATTATTGTCCGAGTCCTGAACCTCCACCTGCTTGGTCACCGTCGCGTTTCCGCCCGTCCCGTCCGTCGAATGGATCTCC
>CAZHFP010000056.1:13924-15792 GCA_964531065.1 uncultured bacterium | reverse complement strand
CAATTGGGCGTACTGGCTTCGGGCGAGGCTTGGAGAGGATCGGATCTGTACCGGGTGCCGCCGGATAGAATCGCGACTACTTTTTCCTCCAGCAAGGGGGGAGTCCTATCACTTTTGCAATTGAAAAACGATAGTTCGGTCGAGTGGGATTTTTTGGCGGATTTTTTTCCTCACGCGGGGGGGCATTTGCTGGCCCAGTGTTTTGGCTTTAGCGGAACGTCACTCTCCGTCGCCTCCGCCTGTTCTACAGGAGTAGGCAGCCTGGCGGTGGGCGCTAGGCTGCTTCTAGATGGGGAATGCGACGCGGTTCTGACGGGCAGTACGGAGGCATCAATCCATCCCTTGATCTACGCGGGATTTAATAACATGGGCCTCTTCAGCGAGAAAGACGGCGGGCCAGCCCCTTTTGATTTGGAACGGGACGGCTTCTTGATGGGAGAGGGCGCCGCCGCCATGATCCTGGAGAAGGAAAGTTCCGCCCGGCGCCGGAAGGCGCCGATCCTCGCCAAACTTTCCGGCTGGGCTTTGGGAGCGGACGCCTACCGGCCCATGGAAATGGAACCCAGCGGCAAAAGTATCGTTCCTGTTATTCAAAGGGCTTTGGAGATGGCTGGGTTAAAACCGGAGGAGATCGGCTACATCAACGCCCATGGCACGGGAACGAAACTAAACGACCAGGTGGAGTCCTTAGCGATCGAGAAAGTATTCGGCGCCTCTAAAACTTGGGTCAGTTCCACCAAGGGGGCGATGGGACATTTGCTGGGAGCCGCGGGAAGCGTGGAGGCGGTTTTATCCGTCATGGTTTTGGAAAAAGGTGAACTGCCGGACACCCGTAACTTGAATCGGCCCGATCCCCTCTGCCGGGTCAAGCACGTGGAAAAGGGCGGGGTAAAACACAAAGTGAATCATGTCCTTTCGCTTTCCTATGGTTTTGGGGGACAATTGGGAGCGGTCATTTTTTCAAAAGTATGATTGAACCACAGAGTGAACAGAGTTACACGGAGTAAGGATTTAGAATTGATTTACAGCTTCTCGAGGGGTTTTTCGGAAAACTAAAGTTGGTTAATCTTTTTGGGTTTGGTTTCGATGTACTCTGTGTAACTCTGTTCACTCTGTGGTTAAAAGGGGTTTGCTTTGTCCTGGATTGACGACATTCACAAGGAACTTCACGAACTGGATGCCCAAGGCTTGCGCCGCCATCTGCGGACCGTGGATTACCTGGGCGGCATGAGGGCTTCGGTCAATGGGAAGAACTGCGTTCTTTTTTGCACCAACAATTACCTGGGGCTGGCCGATCATCCCAAGGTTTTAGAAAGATCCCAAAGGGCTCTTGCCCGCTTCGGAGCTAGCGCCCAGGCTTCCCGATTGGTTTCGGGGCATTTTCCGGTTCATCTCCAGTTAGAAGAAATAACGGCCAACTTTAAAGGCGCTGAGGCTTGCTTGGCTTTTCCCACGGGTTATATGGCGAATTTGGCCGCTGTCTCGGCCCTGGTTGGCGAGGAAGATGTCATTCTTTGCGACCGGTTGAACCACGCCAGCCTCATTGATGCCTGCCGGGCTTCCAAGGCCAAGTTTATGGTGTATGAGCATTTGAATCTTGAGGATTTAAAAAAACAGTTGGAAAAAACGAAAGACTACCGCCGGCGGTTGGTGGTGACCGAATCCCTCTTCAGCATGGATGGCGACTTGGTTCCCCTCAAAAAATTCATGGACTTAACCCATGAATATGACGCGATGGTTTTGGTGGATGACGCCCATGGTACGGGAGTCCTGGGGCCAAATGGGGAGGGGATCACCCATCATTTTCCCTTGAAGCATTTTCCGTCGGTGGTTGTTGGAACCTATAGCAAAGCCTTGGGGAGCATGGG
>CAZHFP010000056.1:0-13824 GCA_964531065.1 uncultured bacterium | reverse complement strand
AAGATGTCGGAAAAGCTTTTGGAAGAGGGAATTCTGGTCGTGGCCATCCGCCCCCCGACGGTTCCGAAGGGCACGGCCCGCTTACGCCTTTCTGTTTCGGCGGCTCACACAGATGAGAATATTGAACAGCTGTTGAATGCCTTTAAAAAACTTTAGGATATAAATGAACAAAGGCATTTTCATAACTGGAACCGACACAGGCATCGGCAAAACCTTGGTGGCCGCTGGACTGGCCCGTCTATTGGTTAACCGAGGCGTCAAGGTTGGTGTTTTCAAGCCAGTGGCTTCCGGTGGAACCATCAGCGAAGACGGCAAGCTCCTCCAAAAGGCCGCTAAACGTCCTGACGCTGCTTATCCTGGGGTTGTTCCTGTCCATTACAAACAACCCTTGGCGCCTTGGGTGGCTGGCTGGAAAGAGGGAAGGGTTGACCTCGCTAAAATTGAAAAGGCCTATCAAAAGGCCAAGGCTTCCTGTGACTTCCTTATAGTGGAAGGTGTCGGTGGAATCCAAGTCCCTATAACTCAGGGATACTTTGTGACGGATTGGATTGAGAAATGGAAGTTGCCAACCCTGATTGTCGCTCGGGCTGGATTAGGAACCATTAATCACACTTTGCTAACAGTTGAAGCCCTACAGCGCCGGAAGATTAAGATGGTGGGTGTGTTGGTGAATGGATACAAAGGAAAAGAGCTTTCGGAACATACAAACGTGAAGGCGCTTAAGAAACTCTTGAAAGTACCGGTTTTCGGCCCTTTGAAATTCTACCCAAAATATCGAAGGGACTTGGATTTGCTGGCGGAGAATTTGAACCGTTTGGGTTTGCCGTTCGCCAAATATGTCCAGATAGGAAAAACCACTGAACTATAAAGATCTCTCTCGAAAAGATAAGAAACATCTCTGGCATCCCTTTACGCAACAGCAGGAATGGGAAAGGGATCAGGACATCACCATTATCACCCGGGGCAAGGGGACCACTCTCTATGACGCCAAGGGGAAGAAGTATCTCGATGGAGTCTCCTCGCTCTGGTGCAACGTCCACGGACATCAGGTTCCCGAAATCGACCGGGCGATTGAAAAACAACTCCGTAAAATAGCCCACTCCACCATGCTGGGGGTTTCCAATGAGCCGGCCATCCTCCTGGCTGAAAAACTTGTGAAACTTGCGCCCAAGGGATTAACCCGCGTTTTTTATTCAGATTCGGGTTCGGAAGCCAACGAAATTGCCATGAAGATGGCTTTCCAATATTGGCAGCAAACGGCTCCGCCCCGGAGAAAGAAAAATCTTTTCCTAACAGTTCGGGAAGGTTATCACGGGGATACGGTGGGCTCGGTCAGTCTCGGCGGGATTGATTTATTCCACGGCATTTATGGACCGCTACTTTTTAAGACGCTCAAAGTTAAAAGTCCCCATCACTATCCCAGCCGGAAAATTTCAAATGATAAGTGGCTCAAAGACTGCGTGAGAGAAGCGGAAGGAATATTCCGAAAAGTTGGCTCCCGGCTGGCGGCGGTTCATATGGAGCCGTTGATTGAAGGGGCTGGAGGAATGTTGGTTCACCCTTGGGGTTATTTGAAGGCAATTCGGAAGCTTTGTGATCGGTATAACGTGCTGTTGATTCTGGATGAGGTGGCCACTGGTTTTGGCCGAACCGGAACGATGTTTGCCTGCGAGCAGGAGGGAGTGAAACCCGACATTCTTTGCTTGGCTAAAAATCTTACCGGTGGTTATTTGCCATTAGCCGCGACCTTGACGACTGAAAAGGTTTACAAAGCTTTTTTGGGAACCTTTGAATCGGCTCGGACCTTTTACCACGGTCACACCTTTACCGGAAATCAATTGGGCTGCGCGGCGGCCTTGGCAAATCTGGAACTGATGGAACGAAAGAGCTTTATGAAAGAGGTCGCGGAAAAAAGCGTGATACTTCAGGAATTGTTGGATCCGCTCATCGCCCATCCTCACGTCTCTGAAATTCGGCTGCGGGGATTAATGGGCGGTATCGAACTGGTTAAAAATAAGAAAACAAATGAACCCTATCCCTATCAACTGAAGATGGGCTACAAGGTTTGCGCTGAGGCGAAAAAACAAGGAGTGTTGTTGCGTCCTTTGGGGAATGTGATCGTTCTCATGCCGCCTCTAGGGATCACCAAAGGTGATTTGGGGTTCCTGATAGAGGTCATTTCGACCAGCATTCAGAAGGCAACCGGGGTTCGCTTTTAAAGTATCAATATGCTAAAGTAACCCCACTTATGCCGAAAACCACCGCCAAAAACTCCAAAACCGTCGCCGTCATTAGCCTGGGATGCCCCAAAAACACCGTGGATTCCGAGGTGATGCTGGGTAAATTGGCCCAGGAGCATTACTCCCTGGTGAAGGATCCTTCCGAGGCGGAAGTGATCATCGTCAACACTTGCGGATTTATTGAAGCCTCCAAGAAAGAATCCATCGATACGATCCTGGATGTGGCAAAACTCCGCAAAACCGGTAATTTAAAATCGCTGGTGGTGGGCGGCTGTTTGGCCCATCGTTATGGGGATGAGCTCAAGAAGGAACTCCCCGAGATCGACATTTTGTTTGGGCTGAATGACGTTGAAAATGTCGTTCAGCAGATTTCGCCACGAAGACACGAAGGCTCGAAGGAAACCATCCCGGATTTTGCCGGGGAACCGGAATGGAAAAATGCTAAGCCTTCCACCCACAAGGCGCCGTTACTGCCCAATTCCTTGAGTGAGGCCACTTATGTCTATGACGCCTCTTCTCCCCGAATGCTTTCAACTCCTAGTCATTTCGCTTATGTGAAAATATCGGAAGGCTGCGACCTGCCCTGTACCTTTTGCATTATTCCTAAAATCCGGGGCCATTACCGCAGCCGGTCGCTTGAGGATATCGAACAAGAGGCCAAGCAGTTGGCCGCACAGGGAGTTCGGGAGCTTTGTTTGGTGGCCCAGGACAGCACCTGGTATGGATCGGACCGTTACGGCAGGCCGAAAATTTCTGAACTCTTAAGCAAACTGGCCCAAGTCAATGGAATCGACTGGGTCAGGCTCCACTATCTTTATCCCAGCCGGGTCACCGATGAAATGCTGGACGTTATGGCAGCCAACCCCACCATCTGTCCCTACTTTGACGTTCCCTTACAGCACGCCAGCAACCGAATTCTTAAGTCCATGCAAAGGATCGGCGACCGGGCTTTGCTGGAGAAGTTGATCGAACGGATTAGGGCCAAAGTTCCCAATGCCTCCATTCGCTCGACCTTTATTGTGGGATTCCCCGGGGAAACGGATGAGGATTTTCAGGAACTGTTGGAATTTCTGAAAAGCTCAAAGATGGATTACGTTGGATTTTTTTCTTATTCACAAGAGGAGAATACCCCTGCCGGCGTTATGGGCGAGCAGGTGCCGGAAGCGGTCAAACAAAAACGGCTGGCCGAAGCTTACCGGGTCCAAGAAGAAGTTTCCGCCAAGTCCCGCGAGCGATGGGTGGGAGAGACGTTGATGGCGGTGGTTGAGTCGGTGGAATCCGGCGAGGTCCAGGGCCGCACGAAGTATCAGGCTCCCGAAGTAGACGGCGTGGTGCTCATTGAGGGCCTGGTGGATCCGAAACCTGGACAATGGGTTAAAGTTAAAATCACCCACGGCCTGGAACAAGATTTGGTGGCCAGGATCGTTTGATCAATCCCGATCATAGGCTCGGTTGACGCCTTCAAAAAATATTAACCTAAGCGCAAAGGTGCCCCTTGGCGAAGACGAAAACAATATCCCGGAAAGACAAGTGGAACTCGGCGAACATTGTCACCCTTTCTCGCATTGTGGTCGCTCCGCTCTTTCTGTTTTTTATATTTCGCGACGAGCTTTGGGCCAAGTGGACCGCAGGATTGCTATTCGCTTGGGGAGCGGTCAGTGATTATCTGGACGGCTACCTGGCGAGAAAATACAATCTTCGGACGGATTTCGGCGCGCTTTTGGACCCCTTGGCCGACAAGATCCTTCTTTTGACGGTTTTTATTTCTTTCGTCCAGCTGGATTTGGTGCCGGTGTGGATGGTGGTGATCATCGCCGCGCGGGAATTTTTAATCACCGGATTACGCCAGGTCGCGCAAGGCCACAACGTCGTCATTGCCGCCAGCCGGGCGGGGAAGCACAAGACGATTTCTCAGATCGTGGCCATCTCCTTTATTCTCGCCATCGTCTGCGCCCAGGCGACGGTGGAGGCTTACCAGGGGAAATGGGATGTGTTCGTGGCGAAGTTGGGCTCCCTAGGGGATTGGCTGAATAACGTGGTTTGGTACGCTCCCTATTGGCTGATGTTTTACGCCACCGTCATGTCCATCATTTCCGGCGTGGATTATTTTGTGAAGAATCGGCATGTCCTCAGCGGGGAGAAACGATGAAAAGCTTAAATCAATTTATCGCTACCTTTTTTGGAATCGGATTGATTCCCGGGGCACCTGGTACTTGGGCCTCGCTTGTGGCGGCGCCGTGTTTTTATCCCTTGATTGAAAAACCTTTGGTACTTCTGGGAGTCTTGACGGTGGTTTATTTTTTGGGAGTCTATACCTGTACCCAAATGGAAAAAGAATTGGGGGAAAAGGATCCGTCCAGTGCCGTGATTGACGAGGTGTTGGGTATGGGAGTGGCGATGGTGGCGATTCCCCATGAATGGCCCTTCGCGGTGATGGCGGTGATTCTTTTCCGCCTTTTTGACATTTGGAAACCCTATCCTATCCGCCAATTGGAAAAACTTCCGGGCGGTTGGGGAATCATGACGGACGATCTTTTGGCTGGCGTTTACGCCAATGTGTGGATTCAAATCGGCGTGTGGCTTGTCCACATGATAGGTTAAAGGCCGCTGTCCGCTATCCGGTCTCAGCTGTCAGCTTATAATGGTGAATCTGGTCCTCGCGGAGAGCGGAGGGCGGACGACGGAGGACGGGTTTTAAATGAATTGTGAAATCATCGCTATCGGCACTGAACTTATTTTGGGCCAAAATCTGGATACCAATTCATCCTGGCTGGCCCAGCAATGCGCGATGATCGGCGTCGATGTTTATTCTTTTCAAGCGGTAGGCGATAACGAGAAGCGCATTGAGGCCGCCATGAAGATTGCCTGCGAGCGGAGCCAATTCGTGATCACGACGGGAGGCTTGGGTCCCACGGTGGATGACGTGACCCGTAAGGCCGCCGGCCATGTCGCCCAGAAGCGGCTGGTTTACAATGACGCCCTCGCCAAGGAAATTGAGGCCTTCTTCATCCGGCTGGGCAAATCCTGCCCTAAAGTTAATTTGAACCAGGCCTTTATTCCTCAAGGCGCCACGGTGGTTCCCAATCCCAATGGAACGGCTCCCGGCTTTATCGTCAAGGTGGGAAAGTCCTACTTAGCCTGTCTGCCGGGCGTGCCGGTGGAAATGAAGGGAATGTTCGAGGCGGCCTTAAGGCCCTTTTTGAAGAACCTTTCGCCTTCGGGAAATATTATAAAGTCGAGGGTTTACCGGACGACGGGCATGTCCGAGTCCCTTTTAAACGAGAAGATCGTGGATGTCTTTGAGAAGTCCACCAACCCGACCGTGGCCGTACTGGCCCATGCGGAAGGGGTGGACATCCGTTTGACAGCGAAGGCCGTGGATGATCCGGAAGCCGACAAGCTTTTGGAAGGCCTGGGCAAAACCCTTATCGGCCGTCTTCCCAACCATATTTACGGTTGGGATAAAGACAATCTGGAAACCATCGTGGGCCGGCTGCTCACGACCCATCAAAAGACCTTGGCCGTGGCTGAGTCCTGTACGGGCGGACTCATTGCCCACCGTGTGACTCAAGTTCCGGGAAGCTCTCAATATTTTTTAGCGGGGTGGGTGGTCTATTCGGACCGGGCGAAGAGCGCCAGCCTGGGGGTTGATCCCAAGCTGATCGGTCTCAAGGGCGCGGTGAGTCCCCAGGTCGCGGAGGAATTGGCCCGAGGGGCCAGGGAAAAGTCCGGGGCCAGTGTTGGAATTTCCACAACCGGAGTTGCGGGGCCGGGGGGCGGTTCGGCGGAAAAACCCGTCGGATTGGTTTATATTGGATTGTCGGATGACCAAACCACCCAAAGTTTCGAGTTTCGTTTTTCGGGAAACCGGGAATCGATCAAGCTGAAATCAAGTCAAGCGGCTTTGGAAATATTGAGGCGGCACTGCCTCAAACTCTCGTTCAAGGATTAAAAATTGAAAGCCCAATGGGATACTCCTAAGACTCCCGCTCCTGCCCCTGTTGATTCGGTTCGCCTTTTTGTCGCTATTCTCCTGGACCCGTCCTTACAGGATGGTTTGACAACGTTGATTCAAAAACTGGGGGCCCTGGAGGTTCCCGTGAAATGGCTGGAGACGGGGAACCTTCACCTGACCTTGTGTTTCTTGGGTGATGTTCCACGGGCAAGGATTCCGGAAGTGATGGATAAATTAAAACACAGCCGCGTCGGCTTTAAGTCCTTCGAGATTCAATTGGGCGGCCTGGGCGCCTTTCCTAATTTAAAGAAACCAACCGTTCTTTTCGCGCCGGTGACCCAGGGGTGGGAATCACTCCGGGATCTGGCTTCGGCGATTTCAAAAAACTTGAGGGGTATTGGAGCGAAGCAGGAAGACCGGGAATTCAACGCCCATGTTACTTTGGGCCGGGTGAAGGGATTTAAGGGGGCCAAGACCATCGCTCCGAAATTAGAGGGGCATATACCAGAACTCATTGGAAAAATGAAAATGAATTCATTCGCGTTGGTACAATCCGAATTGAATCCGGCCGGGCCCGTTTATACCGTTCTTCAGAATTTCAACTTAGCTGATTAAGGGTGGTGTTTTTTGTATGATGGGGCGAACTTTTAGTAAAGGGGAGGGGCATGGACGCGAATCCCAACCAACCGGTTGAGCGGGAATTGAGCGAAAAGGAGATGGAGGAGCAGATTCAGGCTTTTCAGGCCTCCCAGCAGATATATCTGGAAGAAACCTTCAAGTGGCTGATTGATTATGTTTCCAGTTATTTTCCCGAGGACCAATTGGCGATCCGGGACATGGACATGGAAATCCATTTCGTTCATAAGGTAATAGAAGGCGGCCAGACCTTGGGGGCCTTGGTTTACCGCTTTCGAAAATTCGTGAACAAAAAAGATTATTTCGCCGAAATGGGCGAGGATTACCGGGAGGGGCTGGAAATTCCCGAGGTTTTATTCGTCGACTCGGAAACGTCCCAATTTGCCGCCCCGGAAAATTTTCGGGCGGAGGAGAATTTTCTGGAAATACCCCCGGAGAAACTCACGGGAAAGATCCGGGAACTTCGGGAAGACTTGAAACGCCGGATCAAAGTGAGGCAGTTGAGGGAAAGTATCTAAAAACCGCTGTCCGTCGTCCACTCTCCGTCCTCCGCGGAGACAAACGGCGGGGAGACGCGCGGGGTTTAAGGCTGTTGCGGAGGACGAGCGACGGAAGACGGACGACGAAATACTGGGAGGATAGGATGAAAAATTTTATTAAGACTTTGCTTCTGGCCGCGGCAATGAGCCTGGCCGCAGGGGTGTCTGTGGCGGGTGACTCTCCCATCAAGGGCGGCGGGCCGTTTGGCTTAGGGCTGGAGTTGGGAGATCCGGGGACTTGGGGAGCAGTAGGCAAATTTTGGATCGATCAGAAGAACGCCATTCAACCGGCGGTTAAATTGGGCAACGGACTCGCCCTGCTTCAATGCGACTACCTTTGGCACGAGTACAGCCTGATCCATCCTAACCAGGGCCTGATGCCTATTTATTTCGGCGCTGGCGCTGATTTATCCCTGCAGACGAATGTGACTGTAGGGGCCAGGGGAGTCGTGGGAATTTCTTATCTCTTTGACCGAGAAAATGTCCCGGTAGATATTTATGTCCAGGTTGTACCCGAACTCTGGTTTTACACAGGCGGTGGGGGCGGAACCTCCTTTTATGTTTACGGGGATATTGGGTCGCGCTACTACTTCTAGAGGGTTCATCGTCCGCTGTCAGCTCTCCGCCAAGCAAAGGCGAAAAGGGAAGAAAATGAAAAAAACTCCGGCACTCATGATGTTCGCGGCCAGCGAATATGACTCGAACCTCTTTTACGCCGTGAAGTTTTCGGTCCCCGATCCCTTTCCTTTTTTCCAAATCGGCGGGAAAAAGATCATCCTCATGAGCGATTTGGAACTGGGCCGGTCCCAGAAACAAGCCAAGGTGGATGAGGTGCTTTCCTATTCCGACTTCCAAATAAAAGCCAAAAAATCGGGAATCGAGCGTCCCGGCGTGGCCGATGTCACGGCCGCTTTCCTGAAATCCAAGAAAATATCCAAGGTGCGGGTGCCGGATAATTTTAATCTGGGATTGGCTGATGCCCTTCGAGGGCGCGGGATTGGGGTGGAAAGCAAGCCGGATCCCTTTTTTGAGGAACGGGTTTATAAGTCCAAAGAAGAAGTGCGGATGATCACCGATTCCCTCCGGTACACGGAGTCGGCCATTCACAAGCTGGAAGATTTACTTCGGAAATCAAGGATTAGGGGGAAGTTCATTTATTTCGGAAGCCAAAAAGTCACCAGCGAACTCCTTAAAAAAGTACTCAACGTTTCCATGATGGAAGACAATTGCATTGGAAGCCACACCATTGTGGCCAGCGGGAACCAGGGCTGCGACCCTCACAACACGGGCACCGGGCCGGTTTGGGCGAACCAGTCGCTGATCGTCGATGTCTTCCCCCGGTCGGCGGATACCTTTTATTACGCCGACATCACCCGCACCTTCGTGAAGGGCAAAGCTTCGCCGGCCTTGAAGGCCCAGTACGAGGCGGTGAAAATCGCCCAGGAAAAGGGAATCGACATGCTGGCTCCCGGCATTAATGGCCGGGATGTCCACCAAACGATCCAGCGGGACATGGAGTCTCGAGGCTACTTTACGGAAAAAAGAAATGGCACCATGGTTGGTTTTTTTCACGGGACGGGTCATGGTTTGGGATTGGACGTACATGAGGCTCCCCGGGTGAATTCCTCCGATCACGTTTTGAAAAAAGGTGAAGTGGTGACAGTGGAACCGGGCCTCTATTATCCGGGCGTTGGCGCCGTTCGTATTGAGGATCTGTTGGTTATCACGGAAAAAGGCCGCCAAAACCTGACGGTTTATCCCAAAAAACTCGAAATTCCCTGAGCTGGATCAAAGCTGTGCCGCTGGAGCCTGCCCTGAAATCCAAAACGAGTCTAAATCAAGCCTTCCTTGTGTATCTCCGTCAGCCCTTGGAGCGGTGGGATATTGCCGAGGGAGCCCTCATGATCGCCCGCCAGGAATATCCGGATTTGGAAACGGCAAAAATAAATTTAACGATTAAGGAAATGGCGGAGGCGCTTCAAGGCCGGCTGACTCCCGGAATACCGAAGGTCCAATCCCTCGATCAATTGAATCAATTTTTCTTCGGGGAAATGGGGTTCGCAGGAAATTCCGATAATTACGATGATCCCCGCAACAGCTATCTGCCGGACGTTTTGGAGAGGAAGCTCGGTATTCCCATCTCGCTATCCGCCCTTTACCTGAAACTGGCCTGGGAATCGGGAATTCCACTTTTTGGCATCAACTTTCCGGGACATTTTCTGGTGGCTTGGAAGGAGTCCGAAATTGAGGTGGTAAAAAATATTTACATCGATGTTTTCAACGGCGGAAAGATTTTGAGTGTGGAAGAATTAAAGGAGATACTGGCCAAGAGGTTCGGGCGGAAAACGAAATTGGAGCCCATCACGCATCTTCGAAACGCGGGCGTCCGGGATATCCTTCACCGAATGCTAGCCAACCTCAAGGTCATCCATGTTTCCCATGACCGGGTCGAGAGAGCCCTTTGGGCCACCGAATGGATGATCCTGCTCAAACCCCAGGATTTCGACAGTTTGCGGGACAAGGGAATGTTTTGTTACTCCTTGGGACGGTTGAAGGAAGCGGAAGAGGCTTTGGCTGAATATTTGGAGAAGACGCAAAAACCCCCGGATTTTTCCCATGTCTGGAAAGTCCTTTACGAAATAAGGGCGCAAAACCCCGTTCATTTGAATTAGGGAAGGAATGTTTACGGCTGCGGGGTTTGTGATTCAGACGACCCGGGGACAAGGACTTTCAACACAGCTTTCGAAGGGTCGTCGTCTTTTCCCCATCCGGCGAACAAGAAGTAGGAAAGAACGAGCAGAACGGCCCCCCAAAGCATCATTTTCGGCTGTTGAATTTTTTTTCCGCGGATGAGCATGTAGGTGCCGATGGTTCCCATGATGAAGGAGGCGGCGGTTTCCAGCCAAATCATGATTTTCTCCGGATTATTTTTTCGGCTCGTCTGAGGTTAAGTCCATAATTTCCATAATGCCCTCGAAAACCTTCTTGGCGATGGGCGCCGCAACGTCCTTGCCGGTGCCGCCGTTTTCCGCGACGATAGCCATGGCAATCTTCGGGTTTTCGGCCGGGGCGAAGCATATAAACCAAGCGTGAAAATTAGGATCCCGGCTTCCGGAGGTTCCTGTTTTGCCGGCAATTTGAATGCCTTTCACCCTGGCCTTGACACCGATGCCCCGCTCGACGTCATTAATCATCATGGTCGTCAGGAATTGGGCCGTCTGCCGGCTGATGGTGTTTTTATAAACCATCGGTTTATTTTCCTCGAGGACTTTTCCGTTGATGTTCGTCAGCTTATCCACCAAATAAGGGGACATTAACACGCCGTCGTTGGCGATGGCCGAGACGATTTGGGCCGCATTCAGGGGCGTGATGCGGAAGTTCTTCCCCAGCCCGGTGGCGGTCTCGGCTAATTCGTAGCGGGTGAGTCCCAGTTTGGGAGTGAAGCCGCTGACGGCGGGAAGGGTTAACGTTTTAGGAATGGAATTGAGACCGAATCGGTTGTTGAACTCAAAGAGGGTGTCCTCTCCCAGGGCGAAGCCCAGTTTGGCGTAGGCGACGTTGCAGGAGGTGTCAAAGGCTTCTTCAAGGGTTCGGATCTGTTTGTGCTTGGCCCAATCCATGAAGATCTGTCCATCGATATAGAGGGACCCTTTGCAGATGAAGGGGAAAACGGTGTTGAGGTTGATGTTTTTTTCGACCGCGGCGGCGGAACTGATAATTTTGATGATGGAGCCCGGCTCATAGAGGCTTTCAAAGGCCCGGTTTTTCAAAGGGGTGTTGGGATTATTCCGATAATTTGACCATTCAGTGTGGATTTTTTCAGGAGTGAAGGTGGGCTGGGAAATGCAGCCCAGAATTTCTCCGGTGCGGGGATTCAAAACGACGATGGAGCCCTTTTGCCAACCCATGGCCTTGGAGAGGATTTTTTGGATGCGGCTGTCGAGGGTTAAGTAGAGTTTATTGCCGGGGAAACGGGTTTGATAAACCTGCTCGAGCCCCGAGTTGCCCCGGTTATTGGTTTCGCTGGTATCCATGTAACCAATTAATTGGGCGAATTCCTTGCCCATGGGATAGCCCCGTTCGCCGTTTTTTGACCATTCCAGGGCCAAGGGAACGCCGTTGCGGTCGAATATATAGTAGACCGATCCACGGTCTCTTTCTTCCTTGGCTTGCTCAAGAAGGACCTGCATTTTTTTATTTTTGGGATCGTAATTGAGGGCGGTTTCATAATATTTTTCGCCCTTGTTGACCTGGCCTAAAGCCCGTTCTACGGTTCCCAAGGCGATATAAATATCCGGGTTGGTGGATTGAAGCTCTAGGGCGTGCTGTAGTTCCAGTTCCGCCTCGACGTATTTACCCTCGTCGATAAAGGCCTGTCCGGTTTTCATGTGATTGAATTTGCGGCTGTAGGTAAGCCCCATTTTTACGGCCTGATCATAAAGCGTCCTGGCCTTATCCAAGTTGCCGGCTTTCATTTCAACAAGCCCTAAACCGTCCACTGCCTTGGCGTCCCCGGGGGTGCGGCTGAGGACCTTGTTAAATTCGGCTTTGGCCAGTTCCAAATTGCCGTTATGCCATTGTTTTAGACCCTTTAAATAGTTGTACTGGTTCATCAGGTAGGTTTTGGAGGTGACGAGCCCGCAAAACAAAAGGAAGAACACGAACACGGTTTTAAATGAGGGGAGTTTGGTCCGTCTCCGGCGGGAAAGCGACAGGGAGCCGCGGGAAAGGGGATCAATGAACGACATGAAGTGGAAGCTCCTTTGAGGGAATTGAAGCATTTTAATGGCAATGGGCAAAAACACAAGGAAAGTTCGAGTCTTTGCCGACCGCGAAAAACGGGAAGGCATTGCGTTGAACCGTTAAAAAGGTAGTATAAATGGAAAGGGTTCGGGATTTTCTTGGTTTAAACTTACGATTTCTTCCGAGGGGCATTATGAATTTAGAGTGGATTGGCGTCGGACTGGGATTGATCCTTTTGGTTTGGATCCTGTTCCTCAATTTAAAAAAACAACCGGCGGGGGAGGGATCGGATCTGCTCCGCCGGCTCGATCAATTTTCCCGGGAACTGGAAAGGCTTGAAAAGGTCTTGAAGGATGAAATGGCCCGCAACCGCGAGGAAGCCCATTCTAATGAAAGATCGGCCCGGGAAGAGTTGAACCGTCAGCTCTCGGCCCTGGCACAAGTGAATGAGCAAAAACTGGAAAAGGTACGGGAAACGCTGGAGAAGCAGTTGAAGTCCCTGCAGGAAGACAACGGCCAGAAGTTAGATCAGATGCGGATGATTGTTGATGAGAAACTCCAAGCCACCTTGGAAAAGCGGTTGAGTGATTCCTTCCGCCAGGTAAGCGAGCGCCTGGAGAAGGTCCACCAGGGCCTGGGCGAGATGCAAAACCTGGCTTCCAGTGTGGGCGATTTGAAGTCCGTTTTAAACAATGTGAAAACTCGCGGCATTTGGGGCGAGGTCCAATTAGAAAATTTACTTCAGCAGATATTGGCGCCTGAGCAGTTTTCTAAAAATGTGGCCACGAAGAAGGGGAGTGAGGACAGGGTTGAGTTCGCCATCCGCCTCCCAGGAAGGGGAGAGTTGAATGGCGGGGAAGTTTGGCTTCCCATTGACGCCAAATTCCCCTTGGAGGATTACCAAAGGTTGAATGAGGCCTTGGAAAAGGGGAATGCCCCGGCCGCGGAAGAGGCCGCCAAAAGCCTTTATCAAAGAATCAAGCTGGAAGCCAAAAATATCCGGGACAAATATTTGGACCCTCCCCACACCACGGACTTTGGAATTCTTTTTTTGGCGACCGAAGGCCTGTACGCTGAAGTTTTGCGTCAGCCGGGATTAGTGGATATTTTGCAGCGGGAGTATCGGATTGTCGTGACGGGGCCGACCACCTTGGCGGCTATCTTGAACAGCCTGCAGATTGGTTTTAGGACCCTTTCGATTGAAAAAAGGACGAGCGAAGTTTGGAGCCTGCTGGGATTGGTGAAAAAAGAATTCGGGATTTTTGCCGGGATTCTTGAAAAGACCCAGAAAAAATTGCAGGAAGCCAGCAACAGCATTGAGGATGCCGCGAAGAAAACACGGACCATCGAAAGGAAACTTAAAAGCGTCGAGGGTCTGCCTTCGGGCGAAGAGAATAGTTTGACTGAAAATGAGCCGGCCCCGAATGAGGGTTAAATTGAAAGAATTTTTCAAAACCTATCTAAGTTAAGCAATGAAGGCCAAGTCCGCTGGGGATGGGGGCTTGAAAACCCGGTCTTGTTAACAATGTCATTCAAAATGGGTGGAAAAGTCTTGGGGGACCCTCATTTTGGGATCAAATCGGTGTTAAATTCCTCACGTTTTTGTTTGAAAATAGATCAAATAAAAGTCAAAATGGGCCTACCGAATAGGTTCTGAAAGACCTATTTATCGTTAAATGCTCAAATCGTTTGAAGGGCCGTTTTTAGGAAC